>JBLNGJ010000713.1:0-8854 GCA_050264675.1 Micromonosporaceae bacterium | reverse complement strand
CCGGCGGATCGGCGCCACCACACCGGTGGACGTCTCGTTGTGTGGCGTCGCGTAGGTGTCGACCCCGGCCTCGGCCGCGAGTGCCGCAACCTGTCCAGGCTCGGCCGTACGCAGTGTGGGCGGGTCGAGGAACGGTGCCCGGGCCGCGGCGGCGGCGAACTTCGCCCCGAACTCGCCGAAGCTCGCGAACTGGGCCCGGGCGCGGATGAGGCCGAACGTGGCGATGTCCCAGAACGCGGTGGCGCCGCCGTTGCCGAGCACGACCTCATGCCCGTCCGGCAGCGCGAAGAGCTCGGTCAGGCCACGCCTGAGCCGGGCGACCTGGTGGCGGACCGTCGGCTGCCGGTGCGAGGTGCCGAGATAGCCGGCACCGAGCTCGGTCAGCGCCCGCACGGCCGCCGGTCGCACCTTGCTCGGGCCGCTGCCGAACCGGCCGTCGGCCGGCCGCAGCTGCGGCGGGATCTCCACGGTCGTCACTCCCGGTCAGTGCTGGTGCGGGATGGCTTCCCAGCCCTCGACGTCCTCGGGCCGGCGCGGGCCGGGCCCGACGTATGTCGCGGATGGACGGACGAGGCGGTTGAGCTTCTTCTGCTCCAGGATGTGTGCGCTCCACCCGGCCACCCGGGCACAGGTGAACATCGAGGTGAACATGTGCGCCGGCACCTCGGCGAAGTCGAGCACGACGGCCGACCAGAACTCGACGTTGGTGGCGAGCACCCGGTCGGGCCGGCGGGCGTGCAGCTCCTCCAGGGCCGCCTTCTCCAGCGCCTCGGCGATCTCGAAGCGCGGCGCGCCGAGGTCGCGGGCGGTGCGGCGCAGCACCCGGGCCCGCGGGTCCTCGGCCCGGTAGACCCGATGGCCGAAACCCATCAGCCGTTCGCCGCGGTCGAGCACGTCGCGCACGTAGCCAACGGCGTCGCCGCTTTTCTCCACCGCTTCGATCATGTGCAGTACGCGCGACGGCGCGCCGCCGTGCAGCGGGCCGGAGAGGGCGCCGATGCCGGACGAGATGCAGGCTGCGGCGTCGGCGCCGGTGGAGGCGACCACCCGGGCGGTGAACGTGGAGGCGTTCATGCCGTGCTCGGCGGCGGAGATGAAGTACGAGTCGACCGCCTTGACGTGGCGGGGGTCCGGCTCCCCCCGCCAGCGGATCATGAAACGCTCCACAATGGTGCGCGCCTTGTCGACCTCGCGCTGGGAGACCGCGGGCAGGCCGAGCCCCCGGGCCGACTGGGCCACAAAGGAGAGAGCGGTCACCGAGACTCGGGCAAGGTCCTCGCGGGCCTGCTCGTCGGAGATGTCGAGCAGCTGCCCCAGCCCCCAGTACGGCGCGAGCATGGCCACCGCCGACTGCACGTCGACGCGGATGTCACCGGAGTGCACCGGCACCGGGAACGGCTCGGCCGGCGGCAAGCCAGGGCCGAACCGACCGTCCACGAGCAGCGCCCAGACGTTGCCGAACGAGACCCGGCCGATGAGCTCCTCGATGTTCACACCGCGGTAGCGCAGCGAGCCGCCCTCTCGGTCCGGCTCGGCGATCTCTGTCTTGAACGCGATGACGCCCTCGAGGCCAGGTTTGAACTGCTCCGTGCTTGGTGCGTTCCCAGGCGTTCCGGAATCGGACATTATGCTCTCCTGACGGTCCCCTCGCCGGGTCGATCCCCCAGAAACCATCTTGCCGGTCGATGGGGGGCCTGGGCGAGCCGGTCTGACTGCGGCCGATCTCACACACCCCGGCGGCCGACACTACCTGCCGGCTGGGCGGGCTGGGCAGGTTAGATGGACCCGTGATGCACGCTGGCACGGCCGCGGCGGCCTCCGGCGGAGAGGCCGCGAAGTCGTTGCCCCAGTTGGCGGCGTTACGGGCCGAGTACGGCCGGGTCGGGCTGGCCGAGGTCGACCTCGCCCCGGACTGGCTCTCGCAGTTCGTGCATTGGCTGCAGGAGACGATCGCGGCCGGCGTGCCCGAGCCCAACGCGATGGTGCTCGCCACAGCCGACGCCGCCGGGCGGCCCAGTGCCCGGACTGTCCTACTCAAAGACCTCGATGCCGCTGGCCTGGTCTGCTACACCAACCTGGGTTCGCGCAAGGCCAGCGAGGCGGCGGCGAACCCGCACGTCGCGTTGGTTTTCCCGTGGTACGTGATCGGCCGGCAGGTCATCGTGACCGGCCGGGCCGAGCCGGTCGGACGGGACCAGACCGAGGGCTACTTCGCCACCCGTCCCCGGGCCGCCCAGCTGGGTGCGTGGGCGAGCCCGCAGTCGCGGGTGGTGGCCGACCGGGCGGAGCTGGAGGCCGCGCTCGCCGAGGTACAGGAGCGCTTTCCCGGGCCGGTGCCGACACCGGCGCACTGGGGTGGCCTGCGGGTGGTGCCCGAGACGGTGGAGTTCTGGCAGGGCCGCGAAGGCCGCATGCATGACCGGCTGCGCTACCGGCGTGACGGCGAGGGCTGGGTCGTCGAACGACTCGCGCCGTGACCACGGCCGAGTTCCTGCGGCGACACACGATCGACACCGGGCCGCTGCAACACCCCGCCTACCGGCGCATGTTCATCGGCAGCGCCGCGTCGAGCTTCGGCCTGCAGTTCACCGCGGTCGCCGTGCCGGTGCAGATGTACGCGTTGACCCGGTCGTCGCTGTGGGTCGGGTTGATCGGCCTGGCCGGCCTGGTGCCGCTGTTGCTGTTCGCGCTGTGGGGCGGCGCGGTCGCCGACGTCGTCGACCGGCGTCGCCTGCTGCTCGCCGCCTCGGGTCTGATGTGGGCGACCACGCTCGGTCTGCTGGCTCAGGCGCTGTTGCGCGTGGGCAGCCCGGTCCTGCTGCTGGCTCTGGTCGGCGTGCAGGCCAGTGCGTTCGCGGTTGGCTCGCCGACCCGGCAGGCGATCGTGCCGAGGCTGGTGCCGGCCGAACAGGTCGCCGCCGCGAACACGCTGAGCTCCACCATGTTCAACGCCACCATCGTGGCCGGGCCGCTCGCCGCCGGGCTGGTGTTGCTGCACTTCGATGTGGCCGCCGCCTACGCCGTGGACGCCGCCACCTTCGCCGTGGTGCTGTGGGCCACGGTGCGCCTTCCCCCGATCCCACCCCGAACGGTCGCCGCCGGCCCGCCCGGCTGGCGGGAGGTGCGGGCCGGCCTGTCCTACATCTGGACCTCACCGGTCCTGCTGCTCTCCTTCGCCATCGACATCGCGGCGATGGTGCTCGCGCTGCCGCGGTCGCTCTTCCCCGAGATGGCCGCCGAACGCTTCGGCGCCGGATCCGTCGGCTGGCTCTACGCGGCGATCGGCATGGGGTCGGTCGTCGCCGGCCTCACCTCGGGCTGGATCGGGCGGGTCCGCCGGCAGGGGGTGGCCCTGGTGGCCGCGGTGGTCGCGTGGGGGCTCGCGGTCGCCGTTGCCGGGCTGGCCCACTCGCTCTGGCAGGCCGTGTTCTTCCTCGCCGTCGGTGGCGCGGCCGACCTCATCAGCGCCGTCTACCGCCAGACGATCCTGCAGACCTACGCCCCCGATCAGCTGCAGGGCCGGATGCAGGGCATCTTCATCGCGGTGGTGGCCGGTGGGCCGCGCCTGGGTGACCTGCGCGCGGGGGCGACCGCGGCCGTGGTCGGGCCGACCGTGGCCTGGGTCGGCGGCGGGGTGGCGTCGGCCGTCGTGGCGCTGGTGCTCGCGATCGGGTTTCCCGCGCTGCTTCGCTACGCGCCGACGCGGGCGAATCGGTAGGGTCGCGGGGATGGGTGCCTTTCCGTCCGGTGAACAGTGGACCATTAAGTCAGACGACCACGAGGCGGTCGTGGTCGAGATCGGCGGTGGCCTGCGGTCCTACCGGTTCGCCGGGGTCGATGTGGTCGATGGGTACGCCGAGGACGAGCTCGCGGTGGCCTCGGCCGGGCAGGTGCTCGCCCCGTGGCCCAACCGGATCCGGGATGGTCGCTACAGCTTCGGCGGCGACTCCTACCAGCTCGCGCTGACCGAACCCGGCAAGCACAACGCGATCCACGGCCTGGTCAACTGGGCCCGGTGGCGGGCGGTGGAGTGCCGCGCCGACTCGCTGACCGTCGAGCACGAGCTGCCGCCCCGGCCGGCCTATCCGTGGGCCATGCTGGTGCGTGCCACGTGGACGGTCGGCCCGGCCGGGCTGCGGGTGAGCCACACCGCGACCAACCTCGCCGACCGGCCGGCGCCGTTCGGGTTCGGTGCCCATCCGTACCTGCTGGTGCCCGGCGTGCCCGTTGACGACCTGCGGCTGCAGATGCCGGCGCGCAGCCGGCTGCTGATGGACGCCCGTTGCCTGCCCATCGGCGCGGCCCGGGTCAGTGGCGGTGAGTTCGACTTCACCGCCGGGCGTCGCGTCGGTGCCACCGTGGTCGACACGACCTTCGGTGACCTGGTGCGCGACCCCGACGGTGGCTCGACCGTGACGATCTCCACAGTGGATGGCCGTGGCATGGCAATCTCGGCCGACGCCGCCTTCGGCTGGTGGCAGGTCTTCACCGCCGACACGCTCGCCCCGCCCCGGGCCCGCCGGTCGATCGCGATCGAGCCGATGACCTGCCCGCCGGATGCGTTCCGGTCCGGCCGAGACCTGGTCGTGCTCGAGCCCGGACAGACCTGGCGGGGCAGCTGGGGCATCTCACCGGTGGGTTGCGCGGGCACCAGTCCCGGGGGGCTACACAGTGGAGTTTCGTGAGGTTGTGCGGCGCCGGCGGATGGTCCGTAACTACGATCCCGACCGGCCGGTGCCGGACGAGGTCGTCGAGCGCCTGCTCGAGCACGCCATCCACGCTCCCTCGGCCGGCTTCTCCCAGGGCTGGGGGTTTCTGGTGTTGGAGGCCGCGGCCGACCGGGACCGGTTCTGGGCCGCCGCCACTCCGGCGACCGAGGTGTGGCAGACCTGGCTGGTCAACATGCGCCGGGCTCCGTTGATCATCGTGGCCCACTCCAACAAGGACATCTACCTCGATCGGTACGCCGAGGCCGACAAGGGCTGGTCCGACCGGGACGAGTCGCGCTGGCCGGTGCCGTACTGGGATATCGACACCGGCATGGCGAGCCTGCTCCTGCTGCTCACCGCGGTGGACGAGGGCCTGGGCGCCTGTTTCTTCGGCATCCCACCCGAGCGCATCCCCACCTACCGGGCCGAGTTCGGCGTGCCTGAGCAGTTCACGCCGATCGGCGCGGTCAGCGTCGGCTACCGCGCCCCCGACCATCGGTCCGGATCACTGCGACGGGGCCGCCGGCCGGTCGCCGAAGTGGTGCACCGCGGCCGGTGGCAGGCCTGATCCGCACCGGGTGGGGGCCTGCGCGCGAGCGCGGCCGCCGTGCGGGCAACGGCTAGGCTGGCACCGGCGCCGGCGGGGCCGGGGGGAGGGCAGGTCGTGATCTTCAAGGCGGTTCAGGACGGTAAGCCGTACCCCGAGCACGGCAAGAGCCTGAAGGACTGGGCCGACATCCCGCCCCGTGCGGTCCGGCTCGACCAGCTCATCACGACCAAGCGCGAGCTCGGCCTGGACCGGCTGCTCGCCGACGACTCGACGTTCTACGGCGACCTCTTCCCTCACGTGGTGCAGTGGGAGGGCAAGCTCTACCTGGAAGACGGCGTGCACCGGGCGCTGCGGGCGGCACTGCAGCAGCGCACCACCATCCACGCCCGGGTTCTGGTGATGTAGGCCACGCACTACCGTTGACGGCATGGCCCCGCGCGTGACCCCGCTATCCCTGATCGACGCCGACTCGCTGCTCAGCGAGGAGGAGCTGGCCGTCCGCGAGGTGGTGCGGCGCTTGCTCGACGAGCAGGTCCGACCCCACCTGGCCCGGTGGTATGAGGACGCATCGCTGCCGGCCCGGGAACTGGCCAAGCGTTTCGGCGCGCTCGGCCTGCTCGGCATGCACCTGCATGGATACGGCTGCGCCGGCGCCTCCGCGGTCGCGTACGGGCTGGCCTGCCTCGAGCTCGAGGCGGCCGATTCGGGCATCCGCAGCCTGGTCAGCGTGCAGGGCTCGCTCGCGATGTTCGCGATCGCCCGCTACGGCTCGGCGGAGCAGAAGCAGCAGTGGCTGCCCCCGATGGCGACCGGTGACGTGATCGGCTGCTTCGGGCTCACCGAACCCGACCACGGTTCCGACCCGGCCGCCATGGCCACCCGGGCCCGCCGCGACGGCACCGACTGGGTGCTGCACGGCACCAAGATGTGGATCACCAACGCCCCGGTCGCCGACGTGGCCGTGGTGTGGGCCCGGGCCTCGGCCGGCTCGGCCGGCTCAGCTGGTTCGGCCGGGCCGGCCGGCGTGCCGGGTGAGATCCTCGGCTTCGTGGTGCCGCTCACGAGTCCGGGCGTCACCGTGAACGAGATCCACCACAAGCTCTCGCTGCGGGCCTCGCTCACCGGCGAGGTCGTCCTGGACGAGGTGCGCCTGCCGGCCTCGGCGCAGCTGCCCGAGGCGGCCGGCCTGCGGGCGCCGCTGTCGTGCCTGACCGAGGCGCGCTACGGCCTCGCCTGGGGCGCCCTCGGCGCGGCCCGCGACTGCCTGGAGACCACGATCGCCTACGCCGGCGACCGGGTGCAGTTCGGCCGGCCGATCGCGGCGTTCCAGCTCACCCAGGCCAAGCTCGCCGACATGGCGGTGGAGCTGCAGAAGGGCTTCCTGCTCGCGCTGCACCTGGGTCGCCTGGCCGATGCCGGTCGGCTGCGCCCGGAGCAGGTCAGCGTGGGCAAGCTGAACAACGTCCGCGAGGCGCTGGAGATTGCCCGGCAGTGCCGCACGATCCTGGGCGCCAATGGGATCAGCCTGGAGTACCCGGTGCTGCGCCACGCCAACAACCTGGAGAGCGTGCTCACCTACGAGGGCACCTCGGAGATCCACCAGCTGGTGATCGGTCAGCAGCTCACCGGAATCTCGGCCTTCGCCTAGTGGTGGGGAGCCGAGAATGACGACGGCGGTCCTGCTCGGGACGCCGGCCGCGCTGCTGCCGCTGGGCGACGGCACGGTGATCGGACGGCTGAGCCGGCAGCTACGCGCCGCAGGTGTGCGCGAGGTGGTGGTGTTGGCCCGACCGGGACAGGCCGGGCCACTGCGGGCGGCCGGCTACACCGTGCGGGAGACGCCCGACGCCGCGGCCGACCTGACCAACCTGGCCCAGCTGGCCCGGGACGCCGATGCGCTGGTGGTGACCGGGGCCGATCTCGTCGCCCACGACAGCGTGATCGTCAAAGGCCTGGCCGGCTCGCCGCTGGCGGCCGCGGCCCTGACCACCGCGCCCCGCCCGGGTCCGAGCGCGCCGGTGCAGGTCGAACGGGGGCGGGTCGTCGCGGTCGGGGTCGACCCACCCGACGCCGCCGCCGGGCTGGTCTGGATCGGGCCGGACGGGCTCGCCGCGGCCGCGCAGGCATGGTCCGCGACCGCACCGGCCACCCCGGTGCCTCCGGCCGACGGGACTGGCGGAGCCGGCGCGGCCGACGCGCTCGCCCTGGCCCTGGCCGCGCTGGTGCGTTCGGGCGTGCCGGTGGCCGCGTCCGGCACCGGTGGGCTGTGCTGCGCCCGAGTGGACGGCCCGGCCGAGATCGCCGCGGCCGCGGCGGCGCTGCGGGACATCGACGAGGACGCGGCCCGGCTGCGGGCCTCGGTGAAGGCCGAGGAC
Source organism: Micromonosporaceae bacterium (assembly GCA_050264675.1). Taxonomy (GTDB): domain Bacteria; phylum Actinomycetota; class Actinomycetes; order Mycobacteriales; family Micromonosporaceae; genus JBLNGJ01. Next base: position 1,220 of record JBLNGJ010000713.1, on the reverse strand, counting down.
GACCTCTTCGCCACCTACTGCGTGAGCACCTTCTCGCCTCGCCTGGTGCGGTGGGCGGCCCGGGCCGGGCTGACCCCGACCGCGGTGACCTGGCTCTCCGTCGCCCTCGCTGTGGTTGCCGCCGCGTTGTACGCCGCCGGTGGCCGCCCCGGCGCGGTGATCGCCGCGTTCGTTCTCTACGCCTCGTTTGTGCTGGACTGCGTCGACGGCCAGCTCGCCCGCTACCGGCAAGCGTCGGGGCGCTTCGGCGGCTGGCTGGACGCGCTCGCCGACCGCGGCAAGGAGTACGCGGTCTACGCCGGCCTCGCCATCGGCGCGCCCGAGGTCTGGCCGCTCGCCGTCGCGGCATTGGCGTTGCAGACCGTGCGGCACATGACCGACGCCGGCTACGGCGCCGCCCGCGACGCGGCGGTCGCCCGCCGAGCCCGCAAGGCGACCGGACCCGCGGCGGTCGGCGTGCTGCCCCGCCTGGTCCGGGCGGCCAATGCCGGCCCCGGCCGCCGGTCCTTGCCCTACTGGGTCAAGCGCACCATCGTGATGCCGATCGGCGAGCGATGGCTGCTCATCGCCGTCGTTGCCGCGCTCGCCAATGCCCGCACGGTCTTCCTGGCCCTGCTCGGCTGGGGCACGCTGGCCGCGGTCTACACGCTCGCGGTGCGCCTGCTGCGCTCGCGCGCGCTGCGCGTACCCGGTCTGGGCGAGGTCGACGTGGTCGAGCAGCGCGACGACGGTTGGCTGGCCCGGTGGCTCGCCCGCACGAACCACGTGCTGGAGCCGCCACCGCTGTTGGCGGCGTTGTTCGCGCTCGCGGCGGGTGCCGTCCTGCTGATCGCCGCCGCCCGGCACGTGGGCGTGGCGATGCCGCTCGGGGTGGAGGTCGGCTTCGCCGCCTGGATCGCCGCCCTGCCCAGCGGCCGCCCGCACGGCCGGCCGTTCGACTGGCTCGTGCCGGGTGTGCTGCGCGGGGTCGAGGTGACCGCGGTGGTGGGCATGGCGGTGGTGGGGCGGGCACCGTGGCCGCTGGTCTTCGCGGCGCTGGCGGTGGTGGCGCTGTTCTGGTACGACCTCGCGGCCCGGCTGGACCGTCGGGCCTCGCCGCTGCGGGGCCGGGCCTGGGCGCTCGGCTGGGACGGCCGGCTGGTGGTGCTCGCGGTCGCGGCCGCCGCCGGTGCGCTGCCGATCGGCTTGGCCGTGCTCACCGGTTACCTCACCGTGGTCTT
>JBLNGJ010000712.1:0-4879 GCA_050264675.1 Micromonosporaceae bacterium | reverse complement strand
GGCGCCGGACCCGGAACGTCGGCGCCAACCACGGCCGGGTCGGCCCAGCCGACCGACCCCCCGTCGAGCGAACCCCCAGCGACCGGTGAGTACCGCGTGACCTATGGTTTCGCGGTGCCGTCCGGCCGGATCAGCATCGACCACACGTACCAGATCCCGATTGCTCCCGCGCCGGCCCCGCCGCTGCCGTACCTGGTCGGCATCTACGCCGGCGACCACCCGGAGGCGACGCCGAAGTACGCCCGGATGTCGTTCTACTTCCGCGGCACGTTCCCCAGCTACAACTTCGAGTACGTGCCCGAGGTGATCAGCGAGGGCAAGGGCGATACGATCCCGCTCGAGGGCAACGCGTTCATCCGGCTCGGCTTCGTCAACGCGCAGGCGCACGACAACAACGGCGCGCCGACGGTCAAGGCTTCACCGGCCTCGCACATCGGTTTCGGCAACCTGAAAAGCTACGGCTTCGCCGGTGACTTCGAGGGCCACGTGACCTACGGCCTGGGCATACAGGTGGCCCCAGGCAGCGACCAGGTGTTGGCGTTGCGGACGGGCGAGCTGAAGAAGCCCGACGGCGCGGGCGGCTTTTACTACGTGGTGCACATCGACGTCCAGTACGGCTGACCCGACCACCCAGCGACCGGCATGATCGCGGTTTCCCGTACCGATAGGCAGTGGCACTGCAGATCGGTGCGGGAAACCGCGATCGACGCGTCGGCTCAGTCGTCGTTGACGATCGTGCCGACCGCCAGCGGGTCGGCCATCCGCACGAACGGCGCGCCGAGCACAATCAGCGCGAACTGTTCGTCGGACTCCTTCTTCTTCTCGCCGCGCACGCCGACGGTGAACGTGAGCGACGTGGCACCGGCGGCGAGCGTCTGGCACTCGGACAGGCCGGTGTAGTCCTGCGGGTCGGAGGCGGTGATGCCCAGCGTCGCCGCGCAGACCGTCACCGGCTGGGAGAGCGGCCGGCTCGCGGTCACCGTGAACACCGCCGAGGTGGTGCCACTGTCACCCTCGATGACCGAGACATCGGCGACCGAGAGCGCCGCCCGGGAGCGGAAGCGGGCCACCTGCGGGTCGTGGTCGCTCACGCCGCGGGCACCGTCGCCGTCGAAGTCGACCGGCCAGCCCGCGTTGACGTGGGCGGCCCGGATCTGCACCAGGTCGCCCACGAGGTCCGGGCTGACGAAGAGGTGGTCGAGCGTCTGGGCTTGGCCTTCAAACGTGTAGGAGTAGGCCGCGGACGGGACGTCGGCGACCAGGGTGTCCCAGAGGTTGTGCAGGCCGCCGTTGTAGAGCGGGGCGAGCTGGTCGGACGGGGTGTCCGCATCGGACTGGGCGATCGGGTCGTCCGGGCGTGGATAGACGTTCAGGTCACCGCCGTAGATGATGCGGGCGCCCGGTTCGCCGGCCTGGATCGCGGCCACGATCGCCGCGCCGTACGCCGCCTGCTCGCGGCGCTGTCCGACCCGCGCGTCCGGGGTGGACGAGTAGTGGTTGCTCACCGCCCACAGCGTGAAGCCCTCCGGCGAACCCGGCGCGGTGGCCACGGTGAACTTGGCCACCTGCGGGGCCCGGGTGTACACATTGGACCCGTCCACCCCGGTCGAGGTGTCGACATCGGCCGGCAGCACCGCGTTGAGCGACTTGGGGTTCTGCACATCGGCGTTGTAGCCGAGCCCGGCCGACCGGTAGACCACGCCCGGGTCGGCCGAGAGCACGCCCGAGCCCGCCGCGGCGAGGGTGACCCGGTCGGGGCGGTAGAGGAACGCCGCGACGATGCCCCGGGCGTCGGCCCCGTCCCGGTCGAACGCCGCGTCGTAGGTCGGGCCACCGGCCGCTGACACCGCGAGAGCCAGCTCCTGCAGTGTGTCCGGCTTGCCGTCGGCGTTGTTGATCGCGCCACAGACCAGCGCGCCGCCGGAGACCGTGCAGATGTCCTGGTCCTCGGCCTCCTGCGCCATGATCAGATCGGGGGACTTGAGGTCGTCGACGATCTGCGCGGCCGCGCCGGTCAGGTGTGCCTGGTAGGCCGCCTCGGAGGCCGGCACGTAGTCAAACGGTGGGCTCACGCCCGGGCAGCCCGCGTTGCCGGCGACGTCGCAGCCGTCGAACGGGTCGTCGCGGTAGTCGTAGAGGTTCTCCACGTTGACCGTGGCCACGGCGAACTCCTCGGCCCGGTTGGCCGGGGCCGGCGGCGCGTTGAGCGACGGGTCCGGACCGGGCGTGAACGAGACCGCCTCGGCCTGGACGCTGTACTTCTCGAATGCGAAGTAGACCCCGCCGACCGCGTCGGCGCTGAGGGTGTCGAGCACCCGGGCCGGCGGCAACAGCGCCGTGTTGTCGTGCGCCAGGGCCTTCACGCCGAGGCTGCCGAGCAGCACCCGGAAGCCGTTGCCATCGTCGAAGAGCGGTGTGGGCTGGTTGTCCAACGGATGCGGGTCGCGGAAGACACGCCGCGCGTACGGGTCGGTCCGGTCCAGCAGCGGTGAGTCGACGTCGACCAGCCAGATCTCGGAGTCATCGGTCGAGGCGAACACGTTGCGACCGCTGGTGGCCACGCTGCCCGTGCGGGCTCGGGCCCGCATGCCCTCGTACCGCTCCCAGAACCGGTTCGCGTCGGCGATGGTCAGTGGCGGCGTCGCGTCCACCACCTGCACCGACGAGCCAACGTCGAGGCCGGTGGCGAGCCGGGTCACCAGGGAGGCACTGGAGAGCTCGGTGAGGCTGAAGAACTCCGACACCCGAGCCCGCAGCACCACCTCGTCGCCGACCGCCGGCACGTACCCGCCGATCAGCGAGGTGAAGCTGCCCATGAAGACGAAGATGCCGTCGGAGGTGAGCGGGTCGCCGTCGGCGGTGCCGAGCCGACTCTGCAGGAAGAAGCCGTTCTGGTTGGCGCCGGCCGCGGTGCGGGCGAGCGTCTTCTGGGTGATCACGCCGCGCACGTCGTAGAGCGTCGAGGAGGTGCCGTTGCCCGAGGCCGGGGCGAGCGGGGAGCGGTCGGTGGCGCCGTCCTCGTCGTCGCGGGTCTGGCCCTGCACCTCGCCGATGGAGAGCACCTGGGTCACCTGGACGGTGAGCACGCACGAAGCGATCGTGGCGTCGGTGTCGGTCGAGGCGAGCGTCACCGCGTACGAGCCGGGCGGCACCGAGTCGTTCACCGTAACCTCGGCCGAGGCGGTGCCGCCGACCCCTGCGGCCGGGGTGAATGCGGTGCGGCTGATCGAACCGGCGGCCGGGGTCGGCACGACCGAGGTGATCGCCAGATCGGTGACGGTGTCGTCGGGGTCGGTGGCGGTGACCGTACGGGCGGCGGCGGTGCCTTGCGAAGTGGTCAACGTCGGGCCGCAGACGAGCACCGCCGGCTGGTCGACCGGTCCGCCGCCGTCGAAGGTGTGGCTGCCCAGCCCATCGAACGTGTCGGTGGCGAAGCCCTGCCACTGCACCGACGGGTCGAACACGTCGGTGGAGATGGTGTCGCCGGCGGCGATGGCGGATAGCCGGCGCAGGGTGTTGTCGGCCGTGCTGGTCAGGCCGGTGCCCCACTCGGTGCCCGGATCGAAGCCCACCTGGCCGATCGCATCCAGCACCGGACCGGCGGCCCCGCCCTTGCGCAGCAACACCGCGTCGTCGCCGTTGAACCAGCCCGCGCCGTTGGTCTGGTCGGCCTGGGCGAGAATCGGCGCTGATGCCAAGGCCTGGGCCAGCACGAAGACGTCGCCGTCGGCGACCGTGCCGGTGAGGCTGATGGTCAGGCCGGCGCTGGCCGAGCCATTGAAGTACATCTGGACGACATAGCCGCCGGCGGCCAGGTCGACCGCGGCCCCCGTACCGTTGAAGATCTCGATCGCCTTGTTGTTCGAGGAGCCTTCGATGTACTCCGAGACGAACAGGTCGGTCGGGGTGGCGGCCGCGGCACCGCTGGTCGGGCTGAGCACGGCGAGCACGGTGAGGGCCGCGGTGGCCAGAAGGACGGGACGGCGCAGGCGCATGGGAGCCTCCACGAGACCAGCGGACCCGCGTCCGCCGACCCTAGACCGGACAGCTGGACACACCGTAACGCGATACGTGCACGATGGTGAATTCCTCGTCCGGCTATCTCTGGACGACTAGGTCAAATTCGCGACTGGCTCGATGCGCGTGCGGTTGCGATCTCGCTACCCTGACGCCTCGTGGTCCGCCGCCCCGCCACGCCGCTCGAACACACCGCCGCCCGCATCGCGGTGGCGCTACGGGCCGCCCTGGTTCTGATCGGCGGCCCGATGGCCGCGCTGGCCGCGGTCGGTCTGGTGAACCTGCGCTGGGTAGCGCTGGCCGTGCTGGCCTACGGCGGGTGGACCGCGTTCTTCACCTGGGTGGGGCTCACCCGGGGCCTGGTCGCGTTCCTGGTCGCAGGCGACCTGGCGGTCACGGTGGCGTTGTGTCTGACGTATGCCCGCCTCGGGCCCGGCGACTTCATCGAGAACGGCTCGGGCTGGGTGGCCGCGGTCGGGTCGGTGTGCGTCACCAACCTGCCGCTGGCCTGGCGGGCGCGCACGGCCATCCCGGCCGGGCTGGTCGTGGTGGCCGCGTTCGCCACGTTTCCCCTTGCCGGGCGCGGCGGGCTCGGCGTTACCTACGCCCCGGTGATGGCGGCTCAGCTGGCGGGGGCCGTGGCGGTGATGGCGGTGGTACGCCGGGCCAGCGCCGCCGGCGACGCCAAGGTCGAGGCGGCGACCTGGACCCATCGCGATGCGGCCGTCGCCGAAGCCCGGCGGGCCGACGAGAGCGCCCAGCTGCGGCTGCTGCACGACACCGCGCTCACCACGCTCACCCTGGTCGGCACCGGCGTGGTGGAGCGCTCCGACAACCTGGCCGCCCGGGCGGCGGCCGACCT
>JBLNGJ010000711.1:0-3413 GCA_050264675.1 Micromonosporaceae bacterium | reverse complement strand
CCCGGGGGCCCACCGGGTCGACTAGAGCGAGCAGGTGACCCTGGGCGGTGTAGGGGTGGCCTATCTGCCCGTTGGCATCTGGCGCCAGCCACGACTCCAGGTTGCGCAGGGCCAGCTCACCATTGCCGGCCCAGATCGGGTACTGCAGCGCATAGTTGCTCACCACGACATCGGCCCAGCCCGCGGCGACCGGCGGCGGGTCCGGCGACCCCACGTCACCACACACCGTGCGCAGGCCGTCGACGAGACGACGCGGCACGTCGAACCCCTCGGCGACGAAGCGCACCATGCGCTCGGTGGAGTGGCAGATGTCGGGTGGGATGCCCAGGTAGCGGGCCACCCCCAGGTCGATCCACTCCTGCAGCTGGCCACTGAGCGCGACCGGGTCGATCAACCAGCTGTTGACCTCGGCGTGGGTGGCGCTGAACACCCGCGCGAGGCCGGGCAGGCTGAGCCGACCGTCCGCGCTGACGACCTGATGGCCACGGTCCTGGTACGCCCGGCCCGCGCGCAGATGATCGTGGATCTCAGCGACATCCGCCGACAGGTCGAGACACGTGATCTCGTAGTCGTCCAGTTGGCCGGCGTCGTGGAACAGCTCGCAGAGGGCCGCGACCAACAGCGGCTCGAGGACGCCACCGCCGACGGTGAGGATCCGTAGCCGCCGCGGCCGGGCCAGGCAGGCACTGCGCAGCGTCTGGCTGATCACCTCGTGGTTGCGGAAGAACGTCTGCAGGCATGGCCCGCTCGGCCGCTCGTCACGAAGCGGCTCGGCTGACTCGGCCATGATCGACGATACCATCGGGCGGTTTCGGTGAGAAACACCCGGGTGGTGGTGCTTGGCGGACGGCGCCGGGCCGGGAAAGGTAAGTATGTGCGAGTCATCCGACGTATCGCGCTGGCTGTCCTGTGTGGATTGGCGCTGCTCACCGGCGGGTGCGACCCGCTCGTCGACGCCCCGGCCAACGGCGGGGTGGTCGGCCCGGGCCGGGCCGGTGCGCTGGCCCAGCTCGACACGCTCACGGTTGGCACCTGGCACTCGATGTCGGGCTACAGCCGCGACCGCTTCCCGCACTGGGTCAACCAGGGTCACGGTTGCGACACCCGTGACGTGGTGCTCAAGCGCGACGGCGCCGCGGTGGTGGCCACCGGCGAGTGCAGGATCTCGTCGGGGCAATGGGTCAGCGCCTACGACAAGGTCACCGTCACCGAACCGTCCGCTTTGGACGTCGACCATATGGTGCCACTGGCCAACGCCTGGCGCACTGGCGCGGCCGACTGGACCGACCAGGCGCGCAGCGACTTCGCCAACGACCTGACCCGCCCCGAGCTGCTCGCCGTGACCGCGTCGAGCAACCGGTCCAAGGGTGACCAGGACCCGTCCCAGTGGCGTCCGCCGAACCGCGCCTTCTGGTGCGACTACGCCCAGCGCTGGATCGCGGTCAAGGCACACTGGCACCTCATCGTCACCAGCGACGAGAAGACCGCGTTGCAGCAGATGCTGGAGACCTGCTGAGGAGCTCACTCATGGCACAGGAGCGAACCGCCGATGTCACACCGGGGCCGGGTGGTGTGATGACCGATGAGGTCGGCGTGGTGACCGGCGATCTGACGCTGCGCACCGAGGTCGGCGACGATCTCGCGGTGGTGCTGCGGGTGCAGTACCGCGGGGCCGCGGAGTGGTACACGGTCACCGGGGGGCGAGCCACCCTGGCCGACGCCCGCGACCTCGACGCCGTGCACACACTCGCCGTCGGCCTGCTGCACCGGGCCTGACTGGCGCCGGCCCGACCTACGGCTCAGGGGCGTGAGGCCTCGTCGACCAGCCGCGCCGCCCGTTCGCCAGGCTCGATCGGGAAGTGGCAGGCGGCGACGTGCCCGTCGGCCTTCGGCGAGAGCGGCGGCTCCTCGACGGCGCAGATCTCCTGCGCCTTCCAGCACCGGGTGCGGAACCGACAGCCCGACGGCGGGTTGATCGGGCTCGGCACGTCGCCGGTGAGCAGGATCCGCTGCCGGGCCGCGCGTTGACGGCGGGCCGGGTCGGGCACCGGTACGGCCGACATGAGCGCCACCGTGTACGGGTGGCGGGGGTTGGCGTAGAGCTCATCCCGGTCGGCCATCTCGACGATCTTGCCGAGGTACATCACCGCCACCCGGTCGGAGATGTGGCGGATCACCGAGAGGTCGTGCGCGATGAACAGGTAGGTCAGGTTCAGCTCGTGCTGCAGGTCTTCGAGCAGGTTGACCACCTGGGCCTGGATCGAGACGTCCAGGGCCGAGACGGGCTCGTCGCAGACGATGAGCTTGGGCCGTAGCGCCAGCGCCCGGGCGATGCCGATGCGTTGGCGCTGCCCGCCGGAGAACTCGTGCGGGTAGCGGTTGTAGTGCTCGGGGTTGAGCCCGACCAGCTCCAGCAGCTCCTGCACCGCCTTACGCAGGCCCTGCGGCGTCGGGATGCCCTGCACCCGGAAGGGTGCCGCCACGATCGAACCGACGGTGTGGCGCGGGTTCAACGACGAGTACGGGTCCTGGAAGATCATCTGGACGTCGCGGCGGACCGGCCGCATCGCGCCCACCGAGAGGTGACTGAGGTCCTGACCGTCCAGCACGATCCGTCCGGCCGTCGGCTCGAGCAGCCGGTTGACCAGGCGACCGGTCGTGGTCTTGCCGCAGCCGGACTCGCCCACCAGGCCGAGCGTCTCCCCCGCCTGCACCGAGAAGTCGATCCCGTCCACCGCCCGCACTTCGCCAACCCGCCGGCGCAGCAGGCCCTTGGTGATCGGGAAGTGCTTCTGCAGCCCGGTCACCTCGAGCAGCGCGTCCGCCGGGCGGTCTTTGGTGGTCGTCACGGCTGTCTCCGCTACAGGGTCGAGGCGATGTCGGTGTCGAAGAGGCGCCGGCGATCCGCCGCCGGGAGGTGGCAGGCCACCCCGAAGCTCCCGTCGCGGGGCAGCACCGGCACCACCGTCCGGCACGGGATGCCGTTGCGTTCCACGTACGGGCAGCGGGGGTGGAACGGGCACCCGGAGGGCACGTTGATGAGGCTGGGCGGCGTACCGGCGATCGGCTTGAGCCGGCTACGCAGCTCGCGGTCGACCCGCGGCATCGAGCCCAGCAGGCCCCACGTGTACGGGTGCTCGGGTGCGCCGAAGATGGTGTCGGCCGCGGCGTACTCGGCACCCTTGCCCGCGTACATGACCAGGATGTCTTCGGCCAGCTCGGCGACCACACCCAGGTCGTGCGTGATGATGATGACCGAGGAGCCGAACTCCTCCTGCAGGGTACGGATCAAGTCGAGAATCTGCGCCTGCACGGTGACGTCCAGCGCGGTGGTCGGCTCGTCGGCGATGAGCAGGTCGGGGTTGTTCACCAGCGCCATCGCGATCATCGCCCGCTGGCGCATGCCGCCGGAG
>JBLNGJ010000710.1:0-3349 GCA_050264675.1 Micromonosporaceae bacterium | reverse complement strand
ACAGCCCGGCCGTGGCCAGGATCTTGGTGCCGACGTCGAGGCTGAAGGCGACGATCACCGGCGACACCAGATGGGGCAGGACGTGACGGCCCAGGATGAGCGCGTCGGTGGCGCCCAGGGCACGGGCGGCCTCGACGAACTCGCGCTCGCGCAGCGAGAGCACCACGCCGCGCACCAGGCGGATGTAGAGCGGGAGGCCGACGATCGCGATGGCGATCATCGCGTTGCGCAGCCCCGGCCCCAGGCCGGCGACGATCGCGATGGCCAGCAGGATGTAGGGGAAGGCCATCAGGATGTCGGTCGCGCGCATGATGAGCACCTCGGCCCACCCGGTATAGAAGCCGCTCAGCAGACCGAGGGCGACGCCGATCACCATCGCTGCCGCCGCGCTGGCCGCCCCCGCCAGCAGCGAGACGCGCGCGCCCCAGACGAGGCGTGCCAGCAGATCGCGGCCGAACTCGTCGGTGCCCAGCAGGTGGCCGGGCGACAGGGGCGGCTTGAGCCGGTTGGTCGTCTCCACCGCGTCTGGGTCGTGCAGCGGCAGGCGGGGCGCCAGGACCGCGGCCACCACCACCGCGACCAGCACCACCAGCGCGGCCACGGCCAGCCGGTTGCGCCCGGCCAGTCGGCGGGCCGAGCGCTGCAGTTCCGCCGCGCGGCCGGCCACGGCCGGGGCCGGCTGCGGCTCGCGTGACACGGTGGCGACGCCGAGGCTCACCGGTCGCCTACTCCAGGCGGATGCGTGGGTCGAACCATGCGTAGAGAGCGTCGACCGCGAGGTTCACGAGCACGAAGCAGAGCGCCACCACCAGCACGCAGCCCTGGACGAGCGGGAAGTCGCGGGCCAGGATGCCCTGCACCATGAGGGTGCCCACCCCCGGCCACGCGAACACCGTCTCGGTCAGCACGGCGCCGCCGAGCAGGTAGCCCGCCTGCACGCCGACCACGGTCACGATGGGGATCAGCGCGTTGCGCAGCCCGTGGCGCAGCACCACCAGCCGCTCGACCACGCCCTTGGCGCGCGCGGTGCGAATGTAGTCCTGGCCCAGGGTTTCCAGCATGGTGCTGCGGGTGAGCCGGGCCACGATGGTGACCGAGGCCGCGGCCAGCGTGATGGCCGGCAGCGCCAGGTGGGCCAGCAGGTCCCGCAGGTCGCCGCCGCCGTAAGGCGAGTACATGCCCGAGGCCGGCAGCCAGCCCAGCCAGAGCGCGAAGATCACCATCAGCACGATGCCCAGCCAGAACACCGGCATGCTGGCGCCGAAGAGCGAGGCGACCGCGCTCAGGCGGTCGAGCAGCGAGTTGGGCCGGGTGGCCGAGGCCACGCCGAGCGCGATGCCCCCGACCGTGGACAGCAGCAAGGCCGTGCCGGTGAGGATCAGCGTGGCCTGGAAGCGCCCCAGCACCTCGCCGAGCACCGGGCGCTTCATCCAGAGCGAGCGGCCGAGATCGCCCTGCACGACGTGGCCGAGCCAGCGCGCGTACTGCACCGGCAGGGGCTCGGTCAGCCCCAGCTCTGTCCGGAGCCGCTCCAGGTCCTCCTTCGTCGCCTGCGGGCCCAGCATGATCTCTGCCGGGTCACCCGGCGACAGGTGCAGGACCATGAACACGACGACGGACACGCCGAGCAGCACCGGCCCGACCAGCAGGAGCCGGCGGACGAGATACGTCCTCACTTGAGCGAGATGGTCTCCACCCGCAAGTCGAAGCTGGGATGCAGCGTGAAGCCCTGGACCCGCTTCGAAACGGCCCCCACCTGGATCTCGTGATCGATGAAGATCCACGGTGGATCGTCGACCAGGATGCGCTGGGCCTGCCGGTAGAGCTCCGCCCGCTTGCCCTGGTCGGTCACCAGCCGGGCCTGTTGGAGCAGGTCATCGAGCCGCGCGTTCTTGTAGAGCGCCCGGTAGGGTCCGCCCGGGGTCCACTGGCTCGAGTGCAGCAGCGGGTACACGACCAGGTCAGGGTCTTCGTTCCCCGCCGCCCAGGAGAGCGCGAAGAGCTCCTGCTCCTTGGTGCGCAGCTTGGCCAGGAACGCGCCCCACTCCATCGTCTGCAGGGCCACATTGATGCCGACGGCCTTGAGGTTCGACTGGATGACCGTGGCCATCGCCACCGGCGACTGCATGCCCGAGCCCGACTCCGGGACCCACAGCGTCGTGGAGAAGCCGGCGGCGTGGCCGGCCTCGGCCAGCAGCTTGCGGGCGCGGTCGGGATCGTACGGGTAGGGCTTGAGCCCGGGCTCCGCGCCCCAGGTGCCGGGCAGCACCGGGCCTGCCGAGGCGAGGCCGGTGCCCTTGAGCACGTCGCGGACGATGGCCTCCTTGTTGACGGCGTAGTTCATCGCCTGCCGCACGCGCTTGTCGTCGAAGGGCTTCTTCTGGTTGTTGATGCCGAGGTACCACACGTGGGCGCCCTGCCCGCGCAGCACCGTGACCTTGGGATGGTTTTCGAGCTGGGCGATGAAGTCCGGCGGCAGGTTCACCGCCAGGTCGAGGTTGCCGGTGAGCAGCTCGGTGAGGCGGGCCTGATCCTCGACGATGGGCCGGACGATGACGCGCTCGACTTTCACCGGACCCTTCCAGTAATCGGGGTTCTTCTCGAGCACGATGCGCTGGCCGCGGTCCCAGCTGACGAACCGGAAGGGACCGGTGCCGACGGGATGGTTGGGGTAGTCGGCGCCCCACTTCTTGACGGCGGTCGGGCTCACGATGTTGGCGGCTGCCCCCGCCATGATGGTGAGGAAGGACGCCCGGGGCTCCTTCATCACGAACTGCACGGTGTGCTCGTCCACCGCCTCGACCGACTTGATGGTGCCGAAGTTGAAGCTGGCGAAGGGGTACTTGCCCAGCTTGTTGAACGGGTGATTCGGGTCGATCTGGCGCTCGAAGGAGAACTTCACCGCCTCTGCGTTGAAGGGCGTCCCGTCGTGGAAGCGCACGCCCTTGCGCAGCTTGAAGGTGTAGGCGAGGCCGTCCCGCCCGACCGTCCAGGACTCGGCCAGCCCGGGGACGAGCTGGGTGCTGTCGTCCGGGAAGGCCACCAGCGCCTCGGTGATGCGCCGGATGACACGGGTGGAGTTGAAGTCGGTCACCTGGGCGGCGTCGAGGTTCACGGGTTCGGCGACGGCGCCGACGACGAGCGTGCCGGCCGGCTGGGCGGCGGTCGGCCCGACCGAGCCGCGGGCGAGGAGCACGAACGACGCTGCGATCCACACACCCCCGCGCAGGGGGCGCCTCCTCGGGTGGCACGAGCGGGCGCCGCCAAGCTAAACCAGGTGCGCCGCGCCCGCAATCCCGCCCCGGTGCATATAATGGCCGCGGCGACGCCCGGCCCCGCCGCCGCGGGC
>JBLNGJ010000709.1:0-3798 GCA_050264675.1 Micromonosporaceae bacterium | reverse complement strand
GTCGGGGATGGCGAGGATCAGATCAAGCACCGCCTGTTGATCGGCGGTCAGTCCGGCCGAGGCCATGGCTGATCGGAACACCTCGGCTACGTCGGGCGCGTCGCTTGCCACTCGCTTGGTGGTGCCGTCGCCGCTCCGCTTAGTCGCCATACCGGTCCACCCCCTCGAGTGCCGCGGAGTAGCCCTCGAGCCCGGTCACCGGATCGGATTCGACGCTGACCGACTCGGCGGCCTCCCCGGCGAGTCGCGAGATGGCTCGAGCGAAAGCCGCCGACGGCACGGTTCCGTCACCAACCCTCAGGCGCTGGCGCCCCGCATCCGCCAAGGCGAGCGCAAGCAGCGCCTGCAACGTCTCGGGCTGGGACAGCAGGGCCAGCAGCTGCGCCGCGGGAGTGGGCGTCTCCCGCCGAGGCAGGGGCGGTGGGATCCGTGCAGCGTTGCCCCGCGTTGCCCCGCCGCTGCGGCCGGCCGGCGGGGTGGCGGGCCGCGGGGCGCCCGCTCGCCGGTGCGGAGCTGGGGACCGCCGAGCCGCTAGCCCTCCCGCCGCGCCGACCGCGCCGCCGGCCAGCGCGCCGTAGGGGCCGGCCACCATGGCACCCTGGGCAGCCCCTTGCAGAGCACCAGGTAATGCTCGGTTCGCCAGCGGTGCGGTGTTCTTGCCGAACCGTTGCACGTCGCGCATGAAGTCCTCGACATCGAGCGGGTCTGCACCGGGGAACCGGTCGACGAGCAGATCCTCGAGTTCGGCGTCGTCGAGGTGCACCCGCTGTGGGCCCATCACCCGACGGACGGCCGGATATTCGGTATACGGGATGCCTGAGTCGGGGCTGTGCATCAAGCACCTCCAGGTCAGCTCAAGACACTGCGCGCCAAGACTTCCCGAAGACCGTCTCGGGTCCGTCAACCGTTTGTGGTGTCGGTCGTGTCCGTTGACGTCAACTCGCTGAACAACAGATCCAAGATCTCGTGGCAGGCGTCCAGCGAATTCACGATCCATTGCCGCTCGGGATGATCATGCGTCAGCACCCGAATCCGTAGACCGTCCGCATCGCGCCAGGCGCGCAATATCACGATGCGCCACGTCGGTGAACCCATTCGTCGAATTGTTGCTAGTGACGTACGCGCGTCCGTCAAGGAAACTCATATTCAGCGATGATCCATTGACGGTCTCCGACACGGTGGGTGGGGACCATAGCGTGCTGACCGAGGAGGTCGGTCGAATGAGGCAGCAGACCCACCATCAGGATTCGCACGTACTGCGTTCGTCGACGACGAAGCTTGGGCTTCTCGGCGGCTTCTCGTTGTTCGTGTCAGATATCCCAGTGGTCCTGCCGATCCACGCGCAGCGGGTCCTGGCCTACCTGGCCGTCGTTCCCGCAGGTCGTAACGCGCATACGCGTTCATCCTTGGCGGAGCGGCTATGGTCATGGTCATCAATCGACCGATCACATGCGAGCCTTCGTACCGCGCTGTGGCGTATCAGACAAGCCGATCGGACAATGGTTCATGCTGGGCGCAATGCGGTGAGCCTGGCCGAGAGCGTGGAGGTCGATGTTCACCGCGGCGTCGCCCAAGCCAACCGGCTGTTGTCGGATGACACCGAGCTGACACCCACCGACACCCACCTGAGTACGTTGACCGGAGAGCTGCTTCCGGGATGGGACGAAGACTGGCTGCTCCTCGAACGTGAGCGGATCGGCCAGATACAGGTCCACGCCTTGGAGGCGCTGGCCCATCGGCTGTGCCGGCTCGGCCGCTATCTTCAGGCCATCGAGGTCGCGTACGCGGCGATCGCCGCGGAGCCGCTACGCGAGTCGGCCCGTGCCGCGCTGATTCATGTGCACCTCGAGGAGGGCAACGTGGTCGAGGCACGACGGCAGTTGAATAGCTACGCCACGCTTCTGCGGGCCGAGTTGGGCATCGCACCGTCACCGAGCCTGGTCGCCCGAGTCTGGGCAGGTGTTCGCAGGTCGACTGAGCGAACTCCGCTGGCGCCTCCAAACGCCCTCGGCCAGGCAGCGTACGGTGCGCGAGGCGCCCAACCGGTATTGCGGCCCGACAGCAGGCGCCCCGTATCGGCAGAGCGCGGCCGAGGCTAGGGCAATATCCTGACTGTGCCGTTGGACGATCTGCCGGACTGGTTGCCGGCTTGGTGTGTGGACCATCTGGGTGGCGAACCGGTCGAGGTGCTGCTCCACCTGCAACAGGTGTCGATGGTGTTCGGTCTGCGGCTGGTTGGCGGTACGGACGTGGTGGTCAAAGCGCGCGTCGATGACGGCCGGGCCGTGTCGTGCGTCGCGGCCCAGGCCCAGTTGGCCGAGCGCGGGTTTCCCTGTGCCCGGCCGCTCACGCCGGCGACCGGTGTCGGTTCGCTGGCTGTGCACGCGGAGGAGTTCCGGCCCGGCGGCGAGGTGCTGCACGGGGCCTCGGCGGAGGTGGCCGAGCGCTACGCGGAGGCGTTCGCCCGGCTGATGGCCGAACTGGCCGACGTGACCGTCGCGCCGCCGCTGCCGAATCCGCCTTGGGTGCGTTGGGACCACACCGATTCCGGGGTGTGGCCGGCGATCGACAGCCTCGATAACCGGGACCAGAGTGTAGTGCCCGCGTACGTCGTTGACACGGCCGAGCGAGCTCGGCGGCGGATACTCGGCGCCGGCCTGCCGTGCTTGCTGGGCCACGCCGACTTCGAGGCGCAGAACCTCCGGTGGCACGGTCAGCAGGTGTGGGCGGTGCATGACTGGGACAGCCTTGCATGGCAACCGGAAGCGGCGCTGGTGGGAGCGGCGAGTGGGTCTTTCGCCAGCGCCGGCCCGCCCACGCTGGCGCCGATCGAAAGCTCCGAGGCGTTCCTGATGGCCTACCAGGACATTCGTGGGCGGATCTTCGCGGCGGTGGAGCAGGAGATCGCCTGGGCGGCCAGCTTGTGGATGGCCGCGTACAACGCCCGAGAGGAAGTACTGCACGGCCACCCCCCGCTGGGCCGCGATGCGCTCCAGGCACAGGCAGCCGAACGCCTCCGCCGGGCTCATGCCTAGCACCCGCCCGCCCTCAATGGAGGGCCGAGGCTAGGGTAACCGGAGTGCCCATCCGAATTGGTGCCTTGGTGATCAACTGCGCTGATATTGAGCTGCTTACCGGCTTCTGGTGTAAGGCGCTCGACCTCAAGGCGGGGCCGCTCGTCGATCAGGGGAAGTTCCGGGTCCTCGGCGGTGATCGGGTGAACCTGTCGCTGCAGATCGCCGATACACCGGTCACCGCCCGCGACCAGATGCACCTGGACCTCTACGCAGATGACCAGAGCGGCGAGGTACGCCGACTGATCGAGCTGGGCGCTCGACACATCCGGGACAACCACGATCCCGACGACGACTATGTCGTGCTCGCCGACCCGGAAGGCAACCAGTTCTGCGTGTGCGCCGTCTCCGCGGTGTAGGCGATGGCTCGGGTGGCTACAGGTTCGACAAAAAGTCGATGAGGCCGGTGAAGTACACCTGCTGATCGTCGTACATGGCCAGATGGCTGCCGTCGGGACAATGCAGGTACCGGCCCTGCGGCAGGCGGCCGGCCATCATCTGCATGTGGGCCGGGTCCATCGTGTCGTGCGTAGCCCCAATGACCAACGCTGGCACGTCGATTGACGCCAGCTCCTCGGTCCGGTCCCAGCGGGCCAGCTTCGCCTCCGGGCTGATGCCCAGCTCACTGGGGCCCTGCATGGACACGTAGATCGCCGGGTTGATGTGGGCGAAGCCGCGTTGCACCGGGTCGGGCCAGTCCTCCGGCGGCATTCGCAGGACGTGA
>JBLNGJ010000708.1:0-9901 GCA_050264675.1 Micromonosporaceae bacterium | reverse complement strand
CCCTGCTCGCCGCCCTGACCGCCTACACCGCCGGCCCCGACCCCCAAGCCGACACCGGCGACAGTGAAGTTGGCCGCACCGCCACCCAGCGACGCGCCGACGCCCTGACCGAGATCTGCGCCCACGCCCTGGCCAACCCCGACCGCCCCGACGACGGCGGCGAGCGACCCCACCTCCACGTCACCGTGTCACTAGAAACCCTGCAAGCCGCCCTGCACGGCGACCCCGCGATGGCCGGCGGGTGCGACGGCGACGCGGCCGGGATCACCGCCGCGGCCGGACCGTCAGCCGCCGCCCCGGCCGGGATGGCAACCGGCGATGCGGCCAGGATCACCGCCGGCGCCTCGACTGGGACCGGGGCCAGGGCAGCGGGGCCGTACACAGCGGCGGTGGCGCACCTGTTCCGCAGTACTCCACCCGCGCTGATCGGACCCGGCCGGGAACCCATCTGCGCCGAAACGGCCCGGCGGTTGGCCTGCGACGCCGGGATCATCCCCGCCATCTTGGGCAGCCACGGCGAACCCCTCGACATCGGACGGCTCACCCGCACCGTACCCACCGGGCTACGCCGCGCCCTGATCCTCCGCGATGGCGGATGCCGATTCCCCGGCTGCGACCGGCCCGCCGGCTGGTGCGACGCCCACCACCTCATCGCCTGGGCCGACGGCGGGCCGACCAGCCTGACCAACCTGGCGCTGCTCTGCGCCCGCCACCACACCATGGTCCACGAAGGCCGCTGGCGCATCCTCCTAGACCCAACCACCGCCCAGGTCACCGCCTACCGACCCGGCGGCACCCGCCACGACCTGACCAGCCAACCCCGCGGCCCCACCCGCGGACCTTGAAATTAGGCCGGCTGCGGCCGGCGGGTGCGGTCAGGCCGCGCCGACCGGCTCGACGATCCGGGTCATTGGCGTGCCGACCAGCGCCGGCGCCGCGCCGGGTGAAGCCCAGACCTGCTGACGCAGGAACTGCAGAAATCCCTCAGCCTCGCCGACGGTGGCAAAGTCCAGGTCGATCAATACGTACGCCGGATCGTCGACCGGCCGGTGGATGCGGTGACGCAGAACGCCGGCGCGCTCCCGAACCTCGGCGAAACGGTCGAAGGCCGACTTCCAGAGCGCGAAGTCGACGATGGCGTGCTCGATGCGCAGTGTTGGCATGGCAAATCTCCTCGGTCGTGGCTCGCCCCGGTGTGTTCTGCGGTCGACGTTAGGCGGCCGGCCTGCGCCCGCCCATCCCAACTTCGTGGGGTGCGGTTGCGCCGTACCCTCGGTGCCGTGGCCATCTCCGCGTACGCCCGGTCGCGCGAGCGCCTGAACGATATCTGCGAGTCGGCCGCCGACGCGCGGACACTGCGGCTGCTTCTGGTCGAGGAGCTGCGCCGCACCGTCGGCTTCGACGCCTACGTGTGGCTGTTGACCGATCCGGACACGACCGTGGGCTGCGCCCCACTCGCCGACATCCCACCGCCGTTGCTGGCTCAGCTGCCCCGTCTGATCCGGCTGAAGTACCTCACCGAGGTCAACCGTTGGACCTCGCTCGGCGACGAGGCTCTGACGTTGCGGCAGCAGACCGGCGGGGACCTGTCGCGTAGCCTGGTCTGGCGCGAGCTGCTGGGCCAGCACGGCGTTGTTGACATCTTGTCGATCGTGCTCCGCGACCGATTCGGCTGCTGGGGTTTCCTCGACCTGTGGCGCTTGGGGTCAACGGGAGACGGTGGAGCCTTCGGTGAGCCGGCGACCGCGCTGCTGGGACAGGTGCGCGGCGCGGTCACGTCGGCCCTGCGTAGGGCGCAGGCGGCGGCGCTCGTTGGGCGGCCGCCCTCTACCCGCCGGGTCGGGCCGTTGGTTCTGCTGCTCTCGCCCGAGCTGCAGGTGCTCGGGCAGACGCCGGACACGACGGAGTACCTGCGCCAGCTCCTGCCAACGGACGGCGGTCAACCGCCCGTGCCCGCCGGCGCCTACAACGTGGCGGCCCAACTGCTCGCCCGTGAGGCCGGAGTCGACGACCATCCGGCCCAGGCCCGGGTGTCCCTTCCGGACGGTCTCTGGCTCAGCCTGCGGGCGGCCCGCATCGACGCTGTTGGCGGTGACCGGAACATCGCCGTGACCATCGAGGAGGCCTCCCCGACCGAACGGCTTTCGCTGTTCGCGCTGGCGCATGGGCTCAGTGCCCGGGAGGCTGAGCTGCTGGCCCACCTGGCCACCGGAGCCGACACGAGAGAGGTCGCCGGCCGGATGTTCCTCTCCGAGCACACCGTGCAGGACCATCTCAAAGGCATCTTCGCCAAGGCCTCGGTGCGCAGCCGCCGGGCGCTGCTGTCCCGCGCACTCGGAACCTAACGGAGGGCAGTCCGGCGGACGGCACGTACGTACACTCCTTGACGCAGCTCCAGCGCCCTCTTCATTCCAACCGCTATCTACCCCTTCCCCGGCGGCTACTCGTTGGGGGCGGCGACGTGCTCTATCTGTGCCACTGGATACGGCAGTCAGGCCTGGCCGACCTATAACCGACGCTGAGCGAAGCCGTGTACGGGGGGTGAGCGAAGGGCATTGGAAGCTGTTCAACCCCTGACACCGAGAGCTGTCTCGGCGACGTTTGGCCGACCTTGGGGGCGACTGCCGGGCATCGCGATCAGCCAGGAACGCAGCCCGTCACTCGGTACCCCTGATTGAGCAGGGCCAGTTGCCCGAACATGTAGCCCGTGAAGCGCTTCTGAATCTGGCCTGTGGTGAGGGCTCCCGCCCGCAACTCCGCGATGATCTGCAACGCTGCCGTCTCCGCTGCCCGGGCAGCCTGGTCCTGGGCCTCCCAGGGCGGTATCCGCGTCCCGTCGGCCAGCTCCTTCGGTGCCCCTACCTTGACGCCGACATCAATTCTGATCGGTATTGGGGAGTAGAACGGGCGGTAGCTGAAGTAAATGGGCGCGCAGCCCGTCTCCTGCCAGTTCTCCAGGGCATCATGAAACTCGAAGATGCGCGGAGAGATGTAGAAGAGCGGCGGGATCTTCAAGCCCGATTCGAAGGACGACGGCCCTGCCCCACCCTCCTGAGCGCCGGGGCCCGTGTCGCTACCCGAGGTGGACTCGGTCCCGCCGAAGCCGCCGGTCGAGACACTCCATTCGCTGGGGCCCGACGATCGTCTGACAACCGTTGTCCGCGTGATATCGGTTCGTACCACCCCACCCTGGTCGACGTGGCCCGTTCCGATAACGGCTCCGGACGAGTCCACGATGGTCACCGGCGAGCCCGGCCCGAAACCACTAGACCCCGACCCGCTGCCACCGGATCCACCGAGGAATCCTTCCAGCCGGTCGATCTGACGTTTGATCTTCTGTACGACCAGGGCGATCTGATCCTCCTCGGCCTTCTTGGTCTTCGGCGGGTTCTTCGCCATCTTTGCTCCTCATGGTCGTGAGGCGGACCAACTACGGGCCGACGCGGGCTACATCGACGGATCGGAGGTGACATGCTCCGTCGGTGGTAGCCAGGTTCGCGGCAGATTCCTAGCGAAGGGATTTCCTATGCCGGACGACACCCACGATTTGCCGCCCACGCGACACGATTTGCCGCTCACGCGATCGGCGCCGCGCCCGCTGACCGGCACCTCGATCGGCGTTGTGGCTCTGACCGTCGTTGTCACCGCCGCGCTGCTGGTCATTGACCCGCCGTACGTTGCTCCCGGCCAATTGATGCTTTGGGCCTCGACCGCCGTTCTGACCCAACTTGGCGCCATGGTAGCCGTAGGTGCGATCTCACGCGGCCAAACCGACGTAGAGCCCCTCGACATCAGTAGGCCTGCCATGATCCGCCCCTCCACACACGTGGTCACCGCGGTCGGGGCGGTCGTCGGGGTACTTTGCCTGGTCGAGGCGCTCCTTATCGCCCGGGCCGGATTCTTCGGGCAGACGCACGCGGCGATTGACCAGATCGCTCTCCTCTGGACGGCGGCGATTCTCACCGTGGCGTACATCTTGATCAGCAGCGAGCCGCCGGCGCCGGCTACCAAAATCGGCCCGACCAGGTGGGTGGCCATCGTGTCGGTACTGACGCTGATCAGCTCCGTAACCCTGCTGGCGTATCGCCGTTGGCTCGACCACTCACCGTTTCCACCCGACGCCATCCACGCCAACGTCTCGGTAGCCATTGTGGACTATGAGCACACCGCCGCAGCGAGAACCGCATTGGGTATCGACGGCATTGAAGGCATCGTGACCTATGGCAACGACCGGACCATCGTCGGTCGACTAGACTATGACGCGCCATCGGCACAACAAGGCGGACGATACAATATTGTACTTATTGATACCCGCACCAACCGAATGGCGCCATTGATGTTCGGCCTCAACGGCGCCGGCTGGGATAGTGTATTAGAGTCCGTTTCCCGTCAATATCCCTGGCTGTCCGCGATGGCGCCGCGCGAGCCGGATGTGACGGACGATCGGCTCGCCATCACCGCCTCACCTGGTCAGGCCGGACCTGTTGGCTTTGTCGCCCAGTTCCCGGGCGCCGGCGCCATCGCCGGTAATCATTTAGTCGTAGTGATCATTTTCATCGGTTCCCGCGGGCAGGTCTACTGGGCCACACCGGTGCCGGTGCGCGAAATAGCGGTCTAGTTCAGATCGCTGCGCTGACCGGCAACCTGGCGCGGACCTGTTCCCGCCACACCTCGTAGTCCGGTCCGTCCGCACCGTCGGCGTGGGCGACCGACACGTCGTCGGCGAGCACCGCGGCGTCGCGTACCGACAGCCCGGTGAGGGCGTGCAGGGTCTCCGCGGTATACGGTGCGACGTAGCCGGAGAAATCCCGGGCCTTGGCCGCGAAGACGGCGCCTTGCGCGAGGTGCGGGGTCAGATCGCCCGCCTCCCGGACGAGCAGGCGTAGCCCCGTGCTGTCGCACCCACCGGCGAACGTGGCCGCGAGCCCGACGCCGCTCCACAGGTCCGCCTGCCGTTGCGTCGCGAAGGCCCGTACCGCGCTCACTACATCCGCGCACTGTCCACCATGGATGAACCATAGTGCCCGGCCGATGCCCTGGTCGACCGCGCGCGGGAAGTAGTCGGCCCGACCCAACCACGGATACGGCGCCGGCCGCCTCTGCTTCGTGACCAGCTTCTCGGTGTCGAAGTACGCGCGGTCGAACCCGTAGCCGTCCACGGCGAGCCAGCTCATCGTCGGGTAGTACGGGGTACCGGTGAGGTCGGGCAGCACGCCGCGCCACAACGGACGGGGCAGCCGGGCCATCGCGAACCCGATCCCGATGTACGTGAGGAACGTGTGCGGCACGCCCGGTCCGCGCAGCAGTTCACGGGCCCGCTGCCCGCGTCCGGCCGCCATCGCGTCGCGAACGGTGTAGGCCATGGCGGCCCCCTCGTACGCGAACCCGCGCAGTTCCGGGTCCACCAGCTCCAGGCGGCGCTCCAGTTCGCTCAGCCGCCGGCTCTCGATGCCCCACTCGAAGCCACAGACGACCGACTGGGGGATCGCTTCCAACTTCCGGGTCGCCTCCGTTGGCGTGACCGGGAAGCCGCGGCCGGCAAAGCTCACGTCGTCGAACGACGGGGTCAGGACAAGCCGTCGCAACGAGCCGAGGACGGTCGACATCAGGCAGTCCTCCGTGACTGGGTAATCGAGTGTCGTCATCTTGTTACGACTGCGCGCTGGTTGGCTTCTCCTCAGTTGCGCTCTTAATCGCGAGGCGTCCCGCGCGGCGGCCCGCGGCAACCATGAAGATGCGTCGCATCCGCCTCTACCAGACGATGACTGCGACGGGACGTCGCCCGCCGCAGCGACGCGCTGCGCCGGCCGGCGAGAGGGATCCCTGGTGACCTTCTGGCGGCCAGAACGCATTGACGTACGCAATTCGTGAGATGACGCGGGAAGCACTGCGCGCGATGCTCCCTAAGCAGACACTCGCGACTCGCGTAATAGGAGCAGCACTGTGACCGTTCTGCCTGATCTGCGGAAATCGTCGGCAGTTCAGCTGCGAGAGCTTGATCTCCGGCATGTAGTTCACCCGCATCAGCAGGCCGCAAGGACCGAGCGCTGCGTCATCGTGCGCGGCCAGGGCTGCACTGTCTGGGACGCCGACGGCAACGAATACCTCGACGCGACCGGCTCGGCGAACTGGGCGGCACAGGTGGGACACGGCCGCCGCGAGCTGGTGGAGGTGGCTGCACGGCAGATGAGCGAGCTCGCCTACTTCACCAGCTGGGACGTTTTCACCAACGACAAGGCGGTCCGGCTGGCGTCACGGCTGGCCGAGCTCGCGCCACCCGGCCTTGACCGCGTGTTCTTCACCTGCGGCGGCTCGGAGGGCGTCGAGACGGCGGTCAAGGCCGCGCGCCTCTATCACCACCGGCGCGGCCAGCCGGACCGAACCTGGATTATCGGCCGGCATTTCGGCTATCACGGCTCCACCTACGGCAGTGGGACTATTACCGGGTTACCCCCGATGCACGCCGAAGTCGGACCAGCGCTTCCGCATGTCGAGAAGGTCAGCGCACCAGCGCTGTACCGGGCGGCCGAGCTGTATGGGGGCCAGGACCCCACAGACTTCCTGATCAGCGAGCTGACGGAGACCATCGAGCGGATAGGGCCGGAGCGCGTCGCCGCCATGATTGGCGAGCCGGTCATGGGGGGCGGCGGCGGAATTCTCGTCCCGCCGGTTGACTACTGGCCCCGGGTACGGGAGCTGCTCAGCCGCTACGGCATCCTGCTGATCGCCGATGAGGTGGTCACCGCCTTTGGCCGGACGGGTGCCTGGTTCGACTCGGCCGAACGCGGCATGTCACCGGACATCATCGTCACCGCCAAGGGGATCACCAGCGGATACGTGCCACTTGGCGCGGTAGTGCTGTCCGGCGGCATCAGTGATGAGCTGACCCGCCAGGCGTTCTTCCACGGTTTCACGTACTTCGGTCATCCGCTGGCGTGCGCCGTGGCACTCAAGAACCTTGAGATCATCGACGAGGAGGGTCTGGTCGGCCGGTCCCTCCTAATCGGAGACTGGTTCCGGGCGGCCCTGGCGCCGGCCGCGCAGCTGCCTGTGGTCGGTGACATCCGGGTCGCCGGCGCGACCGTCGGCATTGAGCTGGTGACCGACAAGGACACCAAGACGCCGCTGATGGCCGGCGGCGCGGCCGCCGAGATCCGGCACGCGCATGGTGTCATCGTGCGGGACTACGGTCCGACGCTCGTGCTGAGCCCGCCCCTCGTGCTTGAGAAGCGGCAGGCCGAACGGGCTGCGACGGCCATCATCGAGGTCCTGTCCAGAGTGGACGGCGACGGCCGGCTGGCGCCCCGGTGAGCGCGTCGAGTGACTGGGGCCGGCACCGTACCCGCCAACCGCAGGAAGGAGACGCGACCTATGACTACGTGGTGGTCGGGGCCGGCTCCGGTGGCTGCGTTGTCGCCGGAAGGCTGAGCGAGGATCCTGACGTCCGGGTCTGCCTCATCGAGGCCGGACCGGAGGACGGCGCCGACCGCACGCGCATTCCCAGCGCCGGCGCCATGCTCCAGCAGAGCGAGTACGACTGGGACTACGACACCGGCGAGGAGCCGTTCTGCGGCGGCCGCCGTGTGTACCTGCCCCGCGGTAAGGTCCTCGGCGGCACGAGTGTGCTCAATGGAATGGTCTACACCCGGGGCAACCCCGCCGACTACGATGGCTGGCGCCAGCCCGGCTGGAGCTATCGCGACCTCTTGCCGTACTTCAAGCGGGCCGAGGACAACGAGCGCGGCGAGAGCGAGCACCATGGCACCGGTGGTCCGCTCCGGGTTTCAGACGGCTGGTACCGCAGCCCGGCCACGACGGCATTCGTCGAGGCCGCGATTGAGGCGGGATTCACGGCCAACCCGGATTTCTGCGGGCCAGCCCGGGAGGGCTTCGGCTTTTATCAGATCACCGCGCGGGCGGGCGAACGATGCAGTGCCGCGACCGCTTACCTGCATCCGGCGATCGCCCGCGCGAACCTTACGGTTGAGACCCGCCTGCTGGTGGAGCGGGTGTTCTTCGAGGACGGCCGGGCCGCCGGGGTGTGGGTGCACGTCAACGGCGAGCGGTTCAAGATCCGGGTCACGCGCGAGGTCATCCTGGCTGCGGGCAGCTACAACTCCCCGCAGTTGCTCATGCTTTCTGGCGTGGGCCCGGCGGATTCGCTGCGGACGGCGGGCATCCCAGTACTGGCCGACCTGCCGATGGTCGGGCAGAACCTGCAAGATCACCCGCAATGCTGGCTCGTGTTCGCTCACTCATTGCCGGTCAGCCTGGCGATCACCGGCGACCCGCGCCATGTCCGCCAGTACGAACTGGACCGTACCGGACCCCTGTCCTCGAACGGCCCGGAGGCGGGTGGGTTCGTCCGGACGGGCGTCAGCCCAGAACCCGACGTGCAGTTCCACGCGGTCGCTGCGAGCCTTGCCGAGAATGGCCGGGCCAACGCGGGCCCGCATGGGTTCTCCATGGCACCGTGCGTGCTCGCGCCACGTAGTCAGGGCAGCGTGGCGCTCATCTCCAGCGACCCGGCCACGAAGCCGCTCATCCGGCACAACTACTTCGCCGATGACGCCGACCTGGACGCCATGGTGGCTGGCCTGAGGATTGGGCTGGAGATAGCGCGGCAGAACGCGCTGATCCCGTTTACGGAGACCCCTTACCAGTCACCCGCGTCAGACTCCGACGCCGATCTGCGCGCTTACGCGCGCCGCCACACCCAGACGTGCTTCCACCCCGCGGGCACCTGCGCCATGGGCGAGGTCGTCGACGCGGAGCTGCGCGTGGTCGGAGTCGACGGGCTCCGCGTGGTGGATGCGTCGGTCATGCCGACAATCGTGCGCGGTAACCCGAACGCGCCGATCATCGCCATCGCCGAACGGGCAGCCGATCTCATCCGTGGGAAGGCGCTCACGCTGGCGGGGTCGACCGCCTGAGGCCGGACGGCGAAGGCCCCGATGCACTGACCCGCGGGAGGCACCTGCTCACCCCAGAGCCTGACGGCCACCGGGCTGAGTAGCGGGACCGCTGCCGGCGTGCTCGCGACGGCCTCGTCCACGATGGACGAAATGCACGCCGCCCCGCTTGCCCCCCCACAGAAGTCCACTATGGACCAACGCGAGTGAGCAGGATGCACCCGGGAATCCTCGCCGTCGCAGTCCCGGCCCGGCACGGTCGGAGGTGAACCAGCTCCGGCACAGATGTGACGCTGTCGCGGACTGACTTGCCCAGGAGGCAGGAGGATTGCCATGGCCCAGAGTCCCTCCCAACTAACCGATCCCCCGGCCGGTCGTGACGGGGATGCCGTAACCCCGCTCAGGTCCACCGACGCTCCCGAGTGGTGGCGGCGTCCGTGGATCATCCCGCTGGTGGTCGTCGTGGTGGGCTACGTGATCTACCAGACCTCGCCGTTCCGCGGATTCGACGAACAGACAGCACCCATGCCGCCGCACCCCGGCTTCCCGGCGTACTACACGTTGCTGATGCTGCACATCATCAGCGGAACCATCGCGATGCTGGCCGTATGCCTGCAGGTCTGGCCATGGCTGCGGATCAACCATCCGAAGGTGCACCGTGTCAGTGGCCGCATCTATGTGGTGGCCGCGATCGTCGGCGGGACTATGGGGCTGATCATAGTGCGGTTCGCCCCGGCGGTGGGGCGGTTCGGGGTGAGCATGGCGGCCGCGCTCTGGGTTATCACGACGGCCATCGCATTCGTGATGATCCGACGGGGCAACTTCGTGCTGCACCGGCGGTTCATGCTCTACAGCTTCGCGATCGTCATGAACAACGTCTGGGGTGTGCTCATCGTCAACGCGGTCCTGCGCGCCAAGATATCGGTCGACATCCTCGCCCTGCTCGAGGTGGCCCGCTGGTTCGGCTGGGTCCTCAACCTGATGCTGGT
>JBLNGJ010000707.1:0-12572 GCA_050264675.1 Micromonosporaceae bacterium | reverse complement strand
GGCAGACTCGCGGCATGGTGCAGGAGGCGTCCGGGCCGCCCGGGCTCGACCTGGCGGCGCTGCGTGGCTACCTTGACCGGGCCGCGCCCGACCTGCTCACCGGGGCGCTGACCGCGGAGGTCATCGCCGGTGGTCGGTCCAACCTCACCTACGTCGTCTCCGACGAGCACAGCCGGGTGGTGCTGCGCCGGCCGCCGCTGGGCCACGTGCTGCCCACCGCCCACGACATGGGCCGGGAGTTCCGGGTCATCGCCGCATTGCATCCGACCGGCTTCCCGGTTCCCCGCCCGCTGCACCTGTGCCCGGCCGCCGCCGACGGGCCGCTCGGTGTGTCGTTCTACCTGATGTCCTATGTGGATGGCATCGTGCTGCGCGGCCGGGCCGAGTTCGAGCGGCTCGACCCGGTCGCCGCCGGCCGGGTCAGCGAGCTGCTCGTCGAGACGCTGGCCCGGTTGCACGCGCTCGACCCGGCCGCGATCGGGCTGGCCGACTTCGGCCACCCGGAGGGCTATCTGGAGCGTCAGGTCCGGCGCTGGCACCAGCAGTGGCAACGGTCCCAGACCCGGGAGCTGCCAGGGTTGGCGGCGCTGACCGCGGCGCTCGGCGCGAGTGTGCCGCGAACCGGTTGCTCGGCCATCGTGCACGGCGACTACCGGCTGGACAACGTCATGGTGGACCGGGCGGCGACGGCCATTCTGGCCGTGCTCGACTGGGAGATGGCCACCCTCGGCGACCCGCTCGCCGATCTCGGCCTGCTCGTCGTCTACACCGAGCTCGCCGCCGAGGGGCTGGCGCCAACGCAGCCGCAGTACGGTCCGGCGGAGGGCTTCCTCGCCGTGGCCGACCTGGTGCAGCGCTACGCCGTGTGCTCCGGCGCGACGGTCGACGCGATCAGCTGGTACGTGGCGCTGGGCTACTACAAGCTCGCCATCATCAGCGAGGGCATCCACGCCCGGTTCCTGCAGGGCAAGACGGTCGGCGAGGGCTTCGAGCGGATGGGTCGGTCGGTGCCGCTGCTGGTCGACCGGGCCCGGGCCGCCTTGGCCGACCCGGTCTGACCAACCCGACCGGTCTGACCAACCCGACCGGTCTGACCAACGCATCGGCGCCGGTCGCTAGGATCGGCGCCGCGCCACACCGCCCCGCAGCGCGGTCCGGCCCCCGAACCCGGCAAGGAGACGAGAGTGCCCGCAGCCACCAGCGGCCTGGCCCGCATCACGATCCGCGCGCCCCGGCGCCGGCTCGACCTGGCCGTGCCCGATCAGGTGCCGCTCGCCGAGATCCTGCCCGAGGTGCTGCGCCGGGCCGGCGAGGCCGCGGGTGACCTGGGCCCGGCGCCCGGTGGCTGGACGCTGCGGCGCGCCGACGGGGTGGCGCTGGGCGGGGCAACCGCACTCTCGGCTCAGGGCGTGCTCGATGGCGACGTGCTCTACCTCGTGCCGCGCAACGTCACCTGGCCCGAACCCGACTACGACGACGTGGTCGAGGAGATCGCCGCCAACGCCCGCCGGCGCGGCCGGTCCTGGGATGCCACGGCCACCCGGTTGGTCGCCCTGGCCGCCGCCGGCCTGGTGCTGGCGGCCGGGCTCGCCGCCCTGTTCACCGCCGGTCCGATGTGGAGCGTGCCGGCCGCGCTCGCGCTCGGCGTGGCCGCCGTCCTGCTCGGCGCCGGGCTGCTGCTCTCCCGGGCTGTCGGTGACGCGGCGGCCGGCGCGACCGCGGGCGGCTTCGCGCTGCCGTACGCGGCGGCCGGGGCCGCCCTGGCCACCGGCGGTGCCGCACCCCTGTCTCGGTTGGGCCCGGCCGCCCTGCTGCTCGGTGGCATGACCCTGCTCTTCGCGTCGGTGCTAGGCGCCGTCGCGGTAGGCCACGGGCTACGGATCTTTGTGGCCGGCGGCACGGTCGGCGCCGGGTGCGCCGCCGGCGCGCTGCTGGCCACGACGGTCAGCCCCGCGGGTGCGGCCGCCATCCTGGTGGTGGCCTTCGTCGCCGGCATCGGCGTGGTGCCAGCCGCCGCCGTACGCCTGGGGCGGCTGCCGCTGCCGGTGCTGGCCGGGCCGGGCCCGGTCGAGCCGGCCGCGCGGCCCGAGCGTTCGATGGTCGAGGCAGCGGTGGTGCGCGCCGACGAGGTGCTCCTCGGCGGGCTGCTCGGCATCGCAGTGGTAGGCGCGGCCGGTGTGGCCGTGCTCGCGCTCTCCGGCGGCCTGGCCGCGAACCTGCTCGGCGCGCTGGCCGGGGTGGCGCTGCTGCTGCGGGCGCGGCTGTTCCCCACCGTCGCGGCGCGGCTGCCGCTGCTCGGGGCCGGGCTGCTCGGCCTGGCCGTGGCCGGTTCGGCCGGGTTGGCGGCCACCGGCCCGGCCGCGCGCCTGGTTGCGGTGGCATCGGCACTGGGCGCGGTGGCGGTGCTGCTGGGCATCGCGACTGCCGCGTACCGGCGCCGCGCCGGTTCGCCGTACCCGGCCCGGCTGGCCGACGTGCTCGACGTGGTCACCGTGATCGCCCTCGCACCGGTGGCGTGCGCGGTGCTCGACCTGTACGCCCGGATGCGCGGCCTGGCCGGCTAGGGCTGCGGCGGCTGCTCGCGCACCGGAACGGGCGCAGCGTTCGCCGCCACGCCCGCGTCGGTCCACTCCCCGCTGGCCACGGCTGCGCGATGGCGGGCGTACGAGAGCTCGATCTCGGCCTCGGCCTGCTTGCGGCCGACCCAGGTGGCACCCTCGACGCTCTTGCCCGGCTCCAGCTCCTTGTAGACCTCGAAGAAGTGCTGGATCTCCTGCAGGTCGAACTGGGGCAGGTGATGGATATCGCGCAGGTGCTGCATGCGCGGATCGCCGGCGGGCACGCAGAGAACCTTGTCGTCGCCGCCCTTCTCGTCCTTCATCCGGAACATGCCGATCGCCCGGCAGTGGATCAGGCAGCCGGGAAACGTCGGCTCCTGCACCAGAACCAGGGCGTCGAGCGGATCGCCGTCATCGCCCAGGGTGCCCTCGATGAAGCCGTAGTCGGCCGGGTACTGGGTTGCGGTAAACAGCGTCCGGTCCAGGCGAATGCGGCCGGTAGTGTGGTCGACCTCGTACTTGTTGCGATGACCCTTAGGAATCTCGACGGTGACGTCAAAGTCCAACATCGCGCACCCTTCAGGACCACCTCGACGCCAGATCTCCAGTTAGTGTCACCTACGCTCAGGCGCAGGAGCAGAGGAGGGTCCGGTGGCGAGGCCAGAGGTACACCCGCAGACGGACGGGGCCGGTGAGGACGCGCCGGCCGGGTCCGAGCAGGGTGCGATCCCGCCCGGCACCGGCGTCGTCCGGCCCACCGACGTGGTCCGGCCCGGCGGAGTCACGCGGCCGGGCACCGGTGTGGTCGCGCCGGGCGGTGCAGCGGCGAAGGCGAGCGCGGCCGTGCCCGATGCTCCGGAGGCTCCGCTCGAGCCGATCCACATCGTGCTCCCGGTCATCCCGGTCAAGCCGGTCAAGCAAGGCTTCTTCGACCGGCTCGTCGCGCCGCGGCCGAAGAAAAAGAAGAAGGACGAGGACGAGTCACCCGAGCCGGCGGTCGAGGAGTCGGAGGAGGCA
Organism: Micromonosporaceae bacterium; assembly: GCA_050264675.1. Lineage (GTDB taxonomy): Bacteria > Actinomycetota > Actinomycetes > Mycobacteriales > Micromonosporaceae > JBLNGJ01. The sequence goes on along the minus strand of JBLNGJ010000707.1, from coordinate 8,997 downwards.
TCGGCGGCCGACGTCGCCGACCCGGCGCGGCTCGCCGCCGGGCCGGCCGCACCCGCGGAGACCCGCCCACCCGACACCCGACCGGCCGAACCCCGGCCGGCGGAGCAGCGGCCGGCCGAGGCCCGGCCGGTCGAGGCGAGGCCGGTAGAGACCCGGCCGGCCGAGGCGAGGCCGGTTGAGGCCTGGCCGGTGGAGGCGCCGCCAGCGCCCACCCGTCCAGCGGGTCGGCCCCGCACGGCCCCGCCGATACCCGATCGCGAGGCCCCGCCGCAGCGGCCGGCACCCGCCCGACCGGGACGGGGCACGAGGCCGGCGCCGGCCGAGTTCTACCCCGATCAGCGGACCCGCGGGCCGCTGCCCCGCCGGCCGGCCGGGCGCCCCGGTGAGTGGCCGGAGGAGCGGCCGGTCCGGCGGGGGCGCTGGCTCGCCGCCGCGACCGCCGTCCTCGTGGTCTCCCTCGGTGGCGGCGCCGCCGCCAGCCAACTCGCGCCCGCGCCGCCGGCGCGCTGGTTGCCGGCCGCCCTGAGCGGCGTCGCCGCTCCGGCGCTGACCGGGCTCAACACCGAAGCGCCGCGGGTGACCCCGGCCGGCATCGCGACCCGCATCCAGGCGCTGCTGGCCGATCCCAGTTTCGGCGGCAACGTGACCGCCTCGGTCGTCGACGTGGCCACCGGCGCACCGGTGTTCGATCTCGGTGGCGCCCTGCCGGCGATCCCGGCGTCGACGGCGAAGCTGCTCACCGCGGCCGCGGTGCTGAAGGCGCGCGGCCCCGCGTACCGGATCACCACCAGGGTTGTCGCCGGCAGCGCGCCGGGTGAGGTGATCATCGTCGGCGGTGGCGACCCCACCCTGGCCGCCGGCCCGACCGGCAGCTACGCCGACGCGGCCCGGTTGGATCTGTTGGCCAACCAGGTCAAGGCGACGCTCAATGGCGTGGCGCCAACCCAGGTCGTGGTCGACTCTTCGCTTTTCGTCGGGCCGAGCTACTCGCCGAGCTGGCTCGTGCAGGACCTCAAGGACGGCTTCATCGCCAACATCACCGCGCTGATGACCGACGGGGCCCGGCGCAACGCCAAGCAGATCAAGTCACCCGCGCCCCGCCAGGATCAACCCGACCTCGCCGCCGGACAGCAGTTCGCCCGGCTGCTCGGCCTGCCGGCCAGCGCGGTGCGGCTGGGGCCGGGCGCGGCCAGGACCGACTCGCCCGAGCTGGGCGCGGTGCAGTCGCCGCCGGTCGCCCGGCTGGTCGAGGACATGCTCGCCGAGAGCGACAACATCGTGGCCGAGGCGCTGGCCCGGCAGGTCGCCCTGGCTCAGAATCAGCCGGCGAGCTTCGACGGCGCCGCAGCCGCCACCATCCAGGTGCTCGGCCAGCTCGGGCTCGACGTCAACGCCACGACGCTGGTCGATGGCAGTGGCCTGTCGCACCAGAACCGCGTCAGTGTCCAGCTGCTCACCTCGGTGCTGGTGCACGCGGCCGACCCGGAGCTGCCCGAGCTGCGCTCGATCCTCTCCGGGCTCCCGGTGGCCGCCTACTCGGGCACGTTGGCCGACCGGTACCGGTCGACCAACAACGGCGCCGCCGCGGCCGGTGTGGTGCGGGCCAAGACCGGCACTCTCGGTGGCTTCCACGTCAGTGCGCTGGCCGGCCTCGCGGTTGACGCGGACGGGCGGCTACTCGCGTTCTCGATCGTGACCAACGGCGCGGCGAACACGTTAGCGGCCCAGTTCGCCCTCGACCGCGTCGCCGCCGCGATCGCCGCCTGCGGCTGCAGCTAGCCGTCCGCGGCCGGGCGCGAGCGGGGCGAGCGCCAGCAGACGCTGTGTACCGTGGGGCCATGGCGCAGTACGTCGATTGGGATCTGGCCGCGGCGACCGCCGGTGCTCTGGGCAAGACCGGGCCCCGGGTCAGCCTCCAGGAAGCCACCGAGGTGGTGGCCGACCTGCGGCGGCTCACCGACGAGGCGGCCGGCCACGTGGCCGCCTATACCGGCCTGACCGCGCCGGAGGCGCCGCCGGTACGCGTGGTCGACCGGCGCGACTGGGCCGGCGTGAACATCGACGGGCTGCGTCAGGTCGTGGCGCCGTTGTTGGCCCGGGTCAGCCGCGGTCACCAGCCCGGGCCGACGCTCGACGCGGTTGGCTCCCGGCTGGCCGGCGTCCAGGCCGGCACGGTGCTGGCATACCTGTCGGGCAAGGTTCTCGGCCAGTACGAGGTCTTCTCCGGCGACCCCGGGCAGCTGCTGCTGGTGGCGCCGAACATCGTCGAGGTCGAGCGCAAGCTGGATGCGGTGCCGCGCGACTTCCGGCTCTGGGTGTGCCTGCACGAGGTGACCCACCGCACGCAGTTCACCGCGGTGCCGTGGCTGCGGTCGCACTTCCTCGCTGAGGTCGCCGCGTTCGTCGACGCCGGCGAGGGTCCCGACCAGATGGCCGCCCGGGCCCGCCAGGCCGTCGGCGCGCTCGCCGACGCGGTGCGCAACCCCGACAGCCGGGCCTCGGTGCTCGACCTGGTGCAGACGCCGGCGCAGCGGCGCGTGCTCGACCGGATCACCGCCCTGATGACGTTGCTGGAAGGGTACGCCGAGTTCGTCATGGACGGCGTCGGCCCGGATGTCGTTCCGTCGGTGGAAGAGATCCGGGCCAAGTTCAACCGCCGCCGCGAGACCGCCAACCCGGTGGAGCATCTGGTGCGGCGGCTGCTCGGGGTCGAGGCGAAGCTGCGTCAGTACGCGGAGGGTCGCCGGTTCGTGCACGAGGTCGTCTCCGCCGTCGGCATGGCCGCGTTCAACCGGATCTGGGAGTCGCCGCTCACGCTGCCGCTGCTGAGCGAGCTCACCGACGCGCCGGCCTGGATCGCCCGGGTCGGGGTGCGCCCGCAGGCCACCACGGGCTGATCGGCGTGGCCGGGCCGCATCCCGCCGTCGCGGCCATCCGCACCGCGGTCCGACGCTGCCTGCGCGCGGACGGGTCTGCGGACGTGCTGGTGGCGTGTTCGGGCGGGGCCGACTCGTTGGCCCTCGCCGCCGCGGTCGCCTTCGTCGCGCCCCGGATGGGGCGGCGGGCCGGTCTGGTCACGGTCGACCACGGGCTGCAGCCCGGCTCGGCGCAGCGCGCCGCCGCGGTGGCCGAGTGGGGCCGCGCGTACGGCCTGACTTCGGCGGTCGTGGCCACTGTGGACGTCGCCGGCCGCCCGGGTGGGCCGGAGGCGGCCGCTCGGCAGGCGCGCTACGAGGCCCTGGTACAGGTGGCTCAGCAGCGCCGGGCCGGCGCCGTGCTGCTCGGGCACACCCGCGAGGACCAGGCCGAGACGGTGCTGCTGGCGATGGTGCGCGGGGCCGGGCCGCGGGGCCTGGCGGGCATGCCCGGGCGGCGGGTCGTCGACGGGGTGGCGCTGCTGCGTCCCTTGCTCGACATCGGACGGTCGCAGGCCGTGGCCGGCTGCGCCGCGCTCGGGCTCACCCCGTGGACCGACCCGCACAACGACGACCCGGCCTTCACCCGGACCCGGGCCCGGCGGTTGCTCACGTCCCTTGTGGAGAGCCTCGGCCCCGGGGTGGTGACCAACCTGGCCCGGACCGCCGCCCTCACCGCCGCCGACACCGCGGCGCTGGACGAGCTCGCCGCGGGCGCGGCCGGCCCGGACCCGGACGGCACCCTGCCGGTCGCGGTCCTGGCCGAGCTCGCCGGCGCCGTCCGCACCCGGGTGCTGCGCCGGTGGGCGCTTGACCTCGGCGTGCCCGGCGGCGCGCTCGGGCACCGGCACCTGACCGCGCTGGACGCGCTGGTGGTCGATTGGCACGGGCAGGGCCCGGTGCACCTGCCCGGCGGTATCACGGTCACCCGCCGGGCTGGCCGCCTCGTGCCCGGGAAGGCCTCGCCTGCCTAAGGCGGGTGGGTGGGGGTGGGGGTGAAAGCACGGGCACCGTCCTATACCGGAGACGTTAATACGGTGCCCCTCCTTTCCTCCCGGGTCGGGCCACCCGACATGCGCCGGGGCTTCCGCGCCGGTGGGCCGGCCATGGGGCAGGCTTGCGTCATGGGCGAGGCAGAGCTGGGCACCTGGTACGGCGATGACATCGACCGTGTCGTCGTCACCGAGGCGCAGATCCGCGAGAAGATCGACGAGCTGGCCAAGCAGGTCGCGGCCGACTACGCCGGCGTGCAGAGCGTGCTGCTGGTGGGGGTGCTCAAGGGCGCGGTCATGTTCATGGCCGACTTCGCCCGGGCGCTGGGGCAGCTGACTCGGGGGGTGGAGCTGGAGTTCATGGCCGTCTCCTCCTACGGCCAGCGCGCCACCTCGTCCGGGGTTGTGCGCATTCTCAAGGACCTCGACCGCGACATTGCCGGCTGCCACGTGCTGGTGGTCGAGGACATCGTGGACTCCGGCCTGACCCTGTCCTGGTTGCTGAAGTACCTGCAGAGTCGGGCGGCCGCATCGGTGCAGGTGGTCGCGTTGCTCCGGAAGCCCGACGCGATCCAGGTGGACGTGCCGGTGCGCTACGTGGGGTTCGACATCCCCAACGAGTTCGTCGTCGGCTACGGGTTGGATTACGCCGAGCGCTACCGCGACGTGCCCTTCATCGGTGTGCTTCGACCCTCGGTGTATTCGCGCACCTCGTAGCGCCGACCAGTGAAACCGGTAGCGTCGGGCCTGGGCTGTCTTCGACGCGGCGACGCGACGAATGCGGTCACGGTGTACCTTCGAATGGCCGCGCAGTGCACGCGGGTGGCTGGGAGTTTGGACTGATCGGGAGGCTGGGCGCGGAGCGCCCAAAATAGCATGGAACGTACCCGCGGTATCTTCCGCCGGCCGTTGGTGTGGATCATTCTCGTCATCATCGGCGCTATTTGGCTGAGCAGCTACTTCACCAGGGAACCGAGCTATACCAAGGTCAACACGTCGGACGTGTTCGCCCAGCTCAACACCGGCGGCATCCAGAAGATCACCATTAAGGACAAGGAGCAGACGCTCGAGCTGCAGCTCAAACAGAAGGTCCGGGTGGTCAAGGAGGTGGTCCAGTCGGGCGAGTCCACTCAGGGTGAGCTCACCGACCGGATCCAGGCGCAGTACCCCCTCGACGCCAGCGATGACATCCTCAAGTCGGTCGAGGCGGCGCAGGCCCAGGGCAAGGTGGACCAGTTCACCACCGTGGTCAACGGGGAAAAGATCTTCTTAAGCTTGCTGTTGAACCTGCTGCCCATCGCGGTCCTGGTGATCCTGCTGCTGCTGTTCATGTCGCAGATGCAGGGTGGCGGCTCCCGGGTTCTCAACTTCGGCAAGTCCAAGGCCAAGCTCATTACGAAGGACACACCCAAGACCACCTTCGCCGATGTTGCCGGCGCCGATGAGGCGGTCGAGGAGCTGCACGAGATCAAGGACTTCCTGCAGAGCCCGGCCAAGTACCAGGCGCTCGGCGCGAAGATCCCCAAGGGCGTGCTCCTCTACGGCCCACCCGGCACCGGCAAGACGCTGCTGGCCCGGGCCGTGGCCGGCGAGGCCGGGGTGCCGTTCTACTCCATCTCCGGCTCCGACTTCGTGGAGATGTTCGTCGGTGTCGGCGCGAGCCGGGTGCGCGACCTGTTCGAGCAGGCCAAGGCGAACGCGCCGGCGATCGTCTTCGTCGACGAGATCGACGCGGTCGGCCGGCACCGTGGCGCCGGCCTGGGTGGCGGCCACGACGAGCGCGAGCAGACCCTCAACCAACTCCTCGTCGAGATGGACGGGTTCGACACCAAGGGTGGCGTGATCCTCATCGCCGCCACCAACCGGCCGGACATCCTCGACCCGGCGCTGCTGCGACCGGGCCGGTTCGACCGCCAGATCGCCGTGGACACCCCCGACATGGAGGGCCGCAAGGCGATCCTGCGGGTGCACGCGAAGGGCAAGCCGTTCACGCCGGACGTGGACCTCGAGTCGGTGGCCCGGCGCACCCCCGGCTTCACCGGCGCCGACCTGGCCAATGTGATCAACGAGTCCGCCCTGCTCACCGCGCGCAACGACAAGCGGGCGATCACGAACGACTTCCTGGAGGAGTCGATCGACCGGGTGATCGCCGGGCCGGAGCGGCGGACCCGGGCGATGAGCGAGCGGGAGAAGAAGATCACCGCGTACCACGAGGCCGGCCACGCCCTGGTCGCCTGGGCCATGCCGCAGCTGGCCCCGGTGCACAAGGTGACCATCCTGCCGCGCGGGCGTTCGCTCGGGCACACCTTGGTGCTGCCCACCGAGGACAAGTACACCCAGACCCGGGGCGAGATGATCGACACCCTGGCCTACTGCCTGGGCGGGCGGGCGGCCGAGGAGCTGGTCTTCCACGAGCCGACCACGGGTGCCGGCAACGACATTGAGAAGGCGTCGACCATCGCTCGGGCGATGATCACCCAGTTCGGCATGAGCGCGAAACTTGGCGCGGTCAAGTACGGCACCGCCCAGGACGAGCCGTTCCTCGGCCGCACCATGGGCCACCAGCGCGACTACTCGGACGTGGTCGCCGCGGAGATCGATTCCGAGGTCCGGGCGTTGATCGAGCTCGCCCACGACGAGGCCTGGGAGATCCTGGTGGAGTACCGGGACGTGCTCGACTCGATGGTGCTCGAGCTGATCGAGAAGGAGACCATCTCCCAGGCCGACATGGCCCGCCTCTGCGCCCGGGTGCAGAAGCGCCGGCCGATGGCACCGTTCAATGGCTTTGGCAAGCGCCAGCCGTCTGACCAGCCGCCCGTGCTCACTCCGGCCGAGAAGGACGCGCTCACGGCGGGCGTCGAGGCCGACGGCGCCCGGGCGCACGCCGACCGACCGGGCGATGTCGCCGTGGGCCCGGTGAGCGCATCGGGGGCTGAGGCCGGGGACGGTAACCGCTGAGCGGCCTCGATCGGGACATCGGCTCCGCCACCGAGCCGGAGGATGAGGCTCCGGTCGAGCTCGACCATCTCGCCGCGCGGCTGGTCAACGGCAGCCTGGGCGGCGTACCCGTGGAGCGCGCGGTCGACCTCGACCGCATCGCCCGCGCGGTGCGCGAGATCCTGATCGCGGTCGGCGAGGACCCGGACCGGGACGGCCTGCAACGCACCCCGATCCGGGTGGCTCGGGCCTACGCCGAGCTCTTCGCCGGCCTGCGGGTCGACGGCGAGCAGGTGCTCACCACCGCCTTCGAGGCCAACCACGACGAGCTGGTGCTGGTCCGCGACATCGAGGTGACCAGCTGCTGCGAGCACCACCTGCTGCCGTTTCACGGGGTGGCCCACGTCGGCTACATCCCGGGCGTGGACGGGCGGATCACCGGACTGTCTAAGTTGGCCCGTTTGGTGGAGGTCTACGCCCGCCGGCCGCAGGTGCAGGAGCGGCTCACCACGCAGGTCGCCGAGACGCTGATGAAGGCCCTGGACCCGCGCGGGGTCATCGTGGTGGTCGAGTGTGAGCACATGTGCATGGCGATGCGGGGCATCCAGAAACCGGGCGCCCGGACCATCACCTCGGCCGTGCGCGGGATCTTCCAGCGCGACGCCAAGTCCCGGGCCGAGGCGATGAGCCTCATCATCCGCAGCTGACCCGCCCGGCTCCGGGTGCGTGTCGCGTCCGGTCGATACGGTGTGCGGGTGGCGAGCGATCCACTCGTGCCGAAGACTCTGCTCCGGCTGCGCCGCGCCGACGCGACGGCCGCGCGGCGGGCCGAGCGTGCACTCGATGAGCTGCTCTCCGACGGCGGGCTCGCCGACCTGACCCAACACGACCTGCAGACCTACCTGTGGTTCACGCTGAGCGAGGCACCCGAGCCGTTGGAGACCGCGACCGCGCTGGCTCGCTTCTTCGAGCTGGCCGAGCTGAACCGCTACGCCGGCATCGCCGCCTCGGACCAGACCAAACAGATCCTGCGCCTCTACGAGGAGCGTGGCCACCTCGCCGGGTCGAGGGCCGGGAGCAAGGCGATGGAGGCCTCCGGGATCGTGCCGCCCGACCTCGTCGAGCTCGAGTGGAGCGAGATCATGGGTGCGGCGGAGGTCGACGCGTACAACCGCATCGCGGCCACCCTCGAGCTGGCGCTCGCCGCGGGTGACCTGCGCCCAGGCGGCCGGGGCTGGCGGCTCACCCAGGCCCGGCTGACCCGCCAGCAGCTGAGCATGCCCCGGCCGGACGGCCCGCCCCTGCTGGAAAGAATCCACCGCGAACGCCTCGATACCTGGGCCGAGACCGGCGGCCACGCGCGGCGCGGCCTCACCGGGTCGATGCTGCCCCAGCTGCTCGCCCCGATCACGCCGCCCGACGATGTCGCCGACCGGGTGGCGCCGATGCAGTGGCTGCTGGAGATGGCGGCCGGCCGCTCCGGCGACCCACCCGGCGTGCCGCTGACCGTCACCGGCAACCTCGCCCGCCGGGTGGTGCAGGAGGCCGGGGACCGGTTCGCCACCTGGCGCCTGGCTGACCGGCCACCCCGGTCGGAGGTGGATCTGCCGCTCCTGGGCGAGCTGCGGCTGGTGTTGCAGCGCGCCGGCGCGCTACGCCGGTCCGGCCGGCGGCTGTTGCTGGGCACCCGCGGGCGGGCACTGCTCGGCGACGTGGCGGCGCAGTGGGGTGTGGCGACCGCGTCCCTGGTCGAGTCGGAGGAATTCGACCGGGCGGTCCAGGAGGCGGCGCTGATGCTGCTGCTGCAGGCCAACGGCCTGGTCGAAGTGCAGCAGCTGGTCCGCGAGGTGGCCGACGTGGTGGCCGGCTCTGGCTGGCGCGACATCGGCAACGGAGCCCCACCGGATGATCGTGATGTGAGCCGAGCGGTGCGCGGGCTGGTCCGGCGGTGCGCGGTGTGGTCGATGCTTGAGGAGCGGATGGGTACGGAGCACCGGCTGCGCTTCACCGAGGCCGGCCGGCGGACCGGCTTCGCGGCGTTGCGGCAGCTCGCGATGCGGGCCCGGTTGGAGTCCGACACATGATTACCCGCCGGGCGCCCAACGGGCTCCAGCGCCGGGTGTGGCCGGCTGCGGCGCGCCGCCACACCCGGC
>JBLNGJ010000706.1:0-4596 GCA_050264675.1 Micromonosporaceae bacterium | reverse complement strand
CGCCCACGCTTGTGCAGGGTTCCCGGACGCACCCCGTCGATGATGCGGAGCTCCTGGCCGAGATGCGGCAGCTGAGCGGCACCGACGCGTGGGTCTTCGAGGACGAGAAGCTGCTCGGGCTCGTGCTGCCGCCCCTGCGCAACGACGTCACCGCCATCGAGAACTACCAGCCGCCGTCGGCCACTGTGGACTGCCCAATCGGGATATTCGTCGGCGACAGCGACCCGTTGGTGTCCCTGGACCAGGCCCGGGCCTGGTCCGGCGTGACCACCGGCGAGTCGAGCCTGCAGGTGTTCTCCGGTGGTCACTTCTACCTGACCGAGCCGGGCTCGACCGCGATCGGCGCGGTCGCGACGCGCGTGCTGTCGTTCGCTGCGGACCGATGCCGGCGGTGACCGGTGCGCTGCTCGGGCACCTCGTGCCGGCCACCGTCGTCGCGGTCGAGGCGTTCGCGGACCTGGACGGGGCGCAGCCGCATCCGGACGAGGAGCCGCTCATCGCGCGAGCGGTCGACAAGCGACGGCGCGAATTCATCACCGCCCGTGCCTGCGCCCGGACCGCACTGCGGCGGTGGGTGGCCGAGCCGGGGCCGATACTGGCCGAGGCCCGGGGCGCGCCGATCTGGCCGGATGGCTACGTCGGTAGCCTCACCCACTGTGCCGGATACCGGGCCGCGGCGGTGGGCCGGGCCACTGAGTTCGCCGCGATCGGCATCGACGCCGAACCGCACGAGGCGTTGCCGTCCGAGGTCGTCGGCGCGGTCATGTCGCCGGCCGAGCAGGCGGCCCTCGACCGCCGCAACGCCGACCAGCCCGACCTGCACTGGGACCGGATGCTCTTCAGTGCCAAGGAGAGCACCTACAAGGCGTGGTTCCCGCTGACCGGGCGCTGGCTCGACTTCCTGGAGGCCGAGGTCACTTTCGCCGACGGCACGTTCACCAGCCGGCTGCTTGTGCCGGGTCCCGTGGTCGGCGGCGTCGCCGTGTCCGCGTTCGAGGGCCGGTGGCGGGTCGACCGGGGGCTCGTTGTCACCGCGATCGTCGCGGCGGCCGGGTGAGCGCGCCGCCGAGCCTGTACGCCGTGAGCGACCTGCACGTCGCCTACCCGGAGAACCGGCGCCGGGTCGGCGCCATGTGCGCGGAGTCGGGCGAGGACTGGCTCATCGTCGCTGGCGACGTGGGCGAGGTATTCGCCGACGTGGTCGAGACGCTGGCCGGACTGCGGCGCCGGTACGCCGCCGTCATCTGGACGCCGGGCAACCACGAACTGTGGACCCATCCGCGCGACCCGGTGACCAGCCGGGGCGAGGAGCGTTACCACCAGTTGGTCGCGGCCTGCCGGGAGCGGGGAGTGCTTACGCCCGAGGACCCCTACCCGGTCTGGCGGGGCGAGGGCGGTCCGGTCACGGTGGCCCCGCTGTTCGTGCTCTACGACTACTCGTTTCTGGCTCCGGGGGCCCGGGACGAGGCGGAGTCGCTGCGCCTGGCCTACGATGCGGGCATCGTCTGCACCGACGAGATGGTGCTCCATCCCGATCCGTACCTCAGCCGGGCCGAGTGGTGCCGGGTTCGCCTGGCCGAGACCGAGCGCCGGCTCGGTGCGACCGATCCCCGGCTGCCGACCGTCCTGGTCAACCACTACCCGCTGGTGCGCGAACCGACCATGGCGCTGCGCCATCCGGAGTTCGCCCAGTGGTGCGGCACCGTCGCGACGGCCGACTGGCACCGGCGCTACCGAGCCGCGGTGGCGGTCTACGGGCACCTGCACATCCCGCGGACGACCGAGTACGACGGGGTACGGTTCGAGGAGGTCTCCCTGGGCTACCCCCGCGAGTGGAGCGCCCGGGCCACTCCGCCCGCCGTACCGCGGGCGGTCTTCACGCGAACGTGATGGCGGCGTCGACCGGCACTCCACAATGCACTCCGACGCTGGTCATTGCCGAGCCTCGGTGTGGTTGTCGGTCGGGCCGGTCGTGACCACAGCCGGGTCGCGCTGGCGGCGCGGGTTGGCGAACCGCTTCATGACGGGCTGCTCGAGGAACGTGTAGGTCGCCCAAGCCAGCGCCAGGCTCACCGCGAAAAGCAGGATCATCACTGCGAGCGCGGTCGGTGTGCTCCAGTTCTCGCCGGCGCCCAGCCAACGGTGGCCGTAAGTGAGCACCAGGTAGTGCCACACGAAGAAGGCGAACGAGATGTTACCCAGCCAGACCATCGGCTTGCTGCCGAGGAACGTCGACTGCCGGTCGACGTCGACGGTCGCGGCGGCGGCGATGAGAAGGCCGATCGGGATCACCGTGACCGCGCTGATCCGGTAGAGCGGTGGGACCACCGGGGTGAGGCCGAAATGGGCGAAGAGTGTCACCGCGAATGCTCCGCCGACCCTCAACGGGAGCTGCTGTCCGGTAAGCACGATCTTCGCCATGAAGATGCCGAAGATGAAGCTCAGCATCTGCGTCGGTGGGAAATTGAAGACTAGCCAAAACTCCCTGAAGGACATGCCGTTGTACCGTTGGCCCCCCGGCACCAGCTTGACGAGGCTCGGGAGGGCGATCACCGAGGCGGCCGAGAGAGTGGTCCAGAACCATAGTCGCTCCGGCCGGATTTGGTTGATCAGCTTGAGGAGGAACGGGAAGCAGACGTAGAACAGCGCCTCACAGGAGAGCGTCCAGGCCACCGCGTTGAAGTTGTTGCGGACGAAGAGATCGGGGTGCCAGCTCTGCACCAGCAGCAGGTTCAGCACGAGGTCCCGACCCTGGATGGCCGCCTTGCCAACCCCGGTCAACAGGATGACCGCGGCCAGCAACGTGAGCAGATGGTTAGGGTAGACCTTGAGGAAACGTCGACGCCAGGTCGCCGGCGCGGTGTCCCCCGGCCGCGCCGCCCAGGTGAGGACGAAGCCGCTGAGCACGAAGAAGAAGGTCACCCGGGCATAGCCGCCCGTGGCGACCAGTGTCCGGGCGACCCTCTGAACGTGCGGCGAGGCAAAGGGGAATAGCCCGATTGTATGGTACAAGAACACCATACAAGCGCCGATGAAACGCGCCCCGGTCAGCGATGGCAAACGCGAACGCATATTCCGAGTCAGCGGCGACCGTAATTGAGGTACGAGTGTCTCATGCGCCATGGATGCACCCCTTGGTCGTGCCGGCTTGGCGACGGCTTCGGGAGAACACCGTCGGCACCACCCCCGTATCGGGTCAGCCCCGATTCATCGGTCGGCCAAAGTTTGGCATGGGAGATGCACGTCGACACCCTCCACATTGCCCCGTCCGGATGAGTGGATCGGTGTCGAGCTCGCCGGAGTCGCCCGCCGTCGGCGGTGTTGTCATCGGCATGTCTTCACGGTCGAGGCGATCAGACGACGAATCCCACGTTCACCAGCATGCCCGGGTTGAGCTGACCGCCACCGGGCTGGTAGCACCGCACCCGGAGAATTTGCGAACCGAGCAAGGCCACCCAGGAGTGGATGTTGCAGTACATCGGCGGTGTGCCCATGATGCTGGCAAAGGCGTGGCCACCGGCCGCGGCGGCGCCTGGGAAGGTCACCTGATAGTCGCCATCGCTGTCCAGCGCGGTAACGCTCGGCGCGGGCCCGCTCGAGCCAACCACCGACGGCACCAGGGCGTAGTTGCTCACCGTGGCCGAGTTGGGCACGACGCCCCGCGTGTATGACAGGGCGAACCTGCTATTGACCGAGTGTCCGGTCGTGTCGAAGCACCGCACGCGCAACACCGCCGGGTCGGTGAACAGAGCCGGGTCGAGCGCCTGACAGGTCACGGCGGCGGCGCCGTAGGCGGTCACCCGCAGCACCCCGGTCGTCCACAACCCACCGATGTCCTGACCGAACGCGTTGAGTTCCACCGCGTACGCGCCCACGCCTTCCGGAAACACCATGATCTGCTGCCCAGTGGAGTCGAACGAGTACTGGGCCGAGGGCACGTAACCGCCCAACGGCGGGGTTGGATCGCTGCTCCACGCGAAGCCGCGAGCGATTCCGTCGGTGCGATTGGTGACGTGGGCGATGAAGCGGCTGTCGGCCGCGGCACCGGCCGGCGAGAAGCACCGCACGTTCACCAACTCGTCGCCGCCGGACTGGATCCACGAGCTGACCACGCAGATGGAGTTGGAGCCGTACGCGCTCACATGGGCGACACCGCCCGCTGCGGCCATGCCGGCGAACCGCACCTGGTAAACGCCCGTCCCCGGCCGGGTGATGGTGACGGCCCCGCCGGCTGAGTTGTACTCGTAGCCGGAGTTGGCGACGTAGCCGGGATTGTTCGGCTGCCAGCCCCAGGCGTAGCCCTCAACCGGGAAGGCCGGTGGCGCGATCGGCAGGTCGGCACGGGCCGGCGCCGTGATCACCAGCGAGGCGACCGCGACCGATAAGCCGGCCGCGACGCTCGCGGCCAGCAACTTCATCGTTCGCATGCCAACATGAGGCGCGGCGCCGGCGAGGGCCAACAGGTTTCCGGCTCCTACGGTGTCGGTCTTCGCCGCTACCTGGCCAGCCGGCCGTCACGGTGGTGGAGGTCAACCAGATCGATCGGCGTGCGCTGCATGGCCTTGTTTGCGAGCCAGCACGCCAGGAAGGTGGCCC
>JBLNGJ010000705.1:0-8141 GCA_050264675.1 Micromonosporaceae bacterium | reverse complement strand
AACGACGACCTGGCCCAGATCGTCGAGACCAGCGACGAATGGATCCGCGACCGGGTGGGCATCGTGAGCCGACGCATCGCCGGCGACGAGACGGTGGCCGACATGGCCACCGCCGCGGCGGCCAAGGCGCTGGCCGGGTCGGGCCTGACCGCCGCCGAGATCGACATGGTCGCGGTGGCGACATGCTCCTCTGTGGACCGTTGTCCCAACGTGGCCACCCGGGTGGCGGCCCGGCTGGGCATCGCCGCGCCGGCCGCGTTCGATCTCAACACCGCCTGCTCGGGCTTCTCCTACGCGCTCGCCCAGGTCGACCACGCGATCCGGGCCGGGGCCGCCCGCAACGCCATCGTGGTCGGCGCCGAGAAGCTGTCCGACTTCACCGACTGGACGGACCGGGCGACCTGCATCATCTTCGGCGACGGCGCCGGTGCCGCGGTCGTCACCGGCGTGGCTGACGGCGAGGAGCCGGGCATCGGCCCGGTCGTCTGGGGCTCCGCGCCGGAGAAGGGCGACTCTGTGCGCATCGAGGGCTGGCGCCCGTACATCCAGCAGGAAGGGCAGGCCGTCTTCCGCTGGGCCACCACCACGCTCGCCCCGGTCGCCATGCAGGCCTGCGAGCGGGCCGGGGTCGAGCCCCACGACATCGCGGCCTTCGTGGCGCACCAGGCCAACGGCCGCATCATCGACGGCATCGTCAAACGGCTCGACCTGCCCAACGCCGTCATCTCCAAGGACATCGCCGAGTCGGGCAACACCTCGGCCGCGAGCGTCCCGCTGGCCCTGTCGAAACTGGTCGAGCGGCGGGAGGTGCCCTCCGGGGCGCCGGTGCTGCTCTTCGGTTTCGGCGGTGGCCTCACCTACGCCGGGCAGGTCATCCGCTGCCCGTGACCGTGCGGCCCGCCGCCGCGGCGGGGCTGCCGCATTCCGCAAGTCCGCAACCAGGAACCCGCAATCAGGACCGCAATCAGGAAGGATTACCCAACACCATGACCCGTGAAGAGATCACCTCAGGCCTCGCCGAGATCCTCGAAGAGGTCGCCGGGGTCAGCCCCGATGACGTGGCCGAGGAGAAGTCGTTCACCGAGGACCTCGATGTCGACTCGCTCTCCATGGTCGAGGTCGTCGTGGCGGCCGAGGAGAAGTTCGGCGTCAAGATCCCCGACGACGAGGTGCAGAACCTCAAGACCGTGGGAGACGCCGTCTCCTACATCCTGAAGAACTCCTGACCGAAACTATGCGTGGTTTCTCTCTCGCAAGCTTCGAGAAACTGGATCCGCACTGTGACACGTCCTGACGTAGTCGTCACCGGGCTCGGCGCGACCACTCCGCTCGGCGGAGATGTCGCGTCGACCTGGGACGCCATGGTCGCCGGCCGGTCCGGTGTGAGCGCGCTCACCCAGGACTGGGCCAAGCAACTGCCGGTACGCATCGCCGCGCAGCTCGCCGTCGAACCCTCCGAGCGGCTCGACCGGGTCAAGCTGCGCCGGCTCGATCGGGCCGAGGCAATGGCGCTGATCGCCGCGGCGGAGGCGTGGGCCGACGCCGGGCTGACCGAGCCCGACCCGGAGCGGCTCGCCGTCACCGTGGGCACGGGCATCGGCGGTGCGGTCACCCTGCTGGCCCAGGACGACATCCTGGAGTCCAGTGGGCCGCGCAAGGTCTCCCCGCACACCGTGCCGATGCTCATGCCCAACGGACCGGCGGCCTGGATCGGACTCCAGTTCGGCGCCCAGGCGGGCGTCCACTGTGTCGCGAGCGCCTGCGCCACCGGGGCCGAGGCGATCGCCCTCGGCCTCGACGTGATCCGCTCCGGCCGGGCCGACGTCGTCATCGCCGGGGGCACCGAAGCGGTCATCCACCCGCTGCCGATCGCCGGCTTCGCCTCGATGCGGGCCATGTCGGTGCGCAACGACGACCCGGAGCGGGCGTCCCGACCCTGGGACAAGGCCCGCGACGGCTTCGTGCTCGGCGAAGGGGCCGGCGTCGTGGTGCTGGAGCGGGCCGAGCACGCGGCGGCCCGCGGTGCCCGGGTCTACGCCCGCCTCGCCGGAGCCGGAATCACCTCAGACGGCTTCGACATCGTTCAGCCCGACCCGGAGGGCAAGGGCGCCGCCCGGGCCATCGCGCTCGCACTGCGCGACGCTGGCGTGGCCAACACCGACGTAACCCACGTCAACGCCCACGCCACCTCGACGCCGGTCGGCGATCTGGCCGAGATCGTCGCGCTGCGGGCCGCCCTCGGCGACCATCCGGTGCTCACCGCGACCAAGTCGATGACCGGGCACCTGCTCGGCGCGGCCGGCGCGCTCGAGTCCATCGCCACCATCCTGGCCATCCGCGACGGCATCGTGCCGCCGACCATCAACCTCGACGACCCGGACGAGGCCGTCAACCTCGACGTGGCCGCGCACAAGGCCCGTCATCTGGACATCCCGGCCGCGCTGAACAACTCGTTCGGTTTCGGCGGGCACAACGTGGCGCTCGTGTTTACGAGGCCTTCGTGACCGGCGGAGGAACCCTGTGACCGTGACATCCGACCGCACCACCGAGGGCGCGGTCGACCGGCGTGACCCACAGGCGCGCCTGCGCGCGCTCGTTGACCACGGCACGCTGCAGCCCATCGCCGGCGCCGAGCTGCCCGGCGGGCCGAACGAGAGCGGCGTGCTCAGCGCCCGCGGCCAGATCGAGGGCACGCCCGTGATCGCGTTCGCCTCCGACCCGAGCCGGATGGGCGGCGCGATGGGCAGCGAAGGCTGCCGCTACATCGTCGAGGCGATCGACCTCGCGGTGCGGGAACGGGTGCCGGTGATCGGGCTCTGGCACTCCGGCGGGGCCCGGCTGGCCGAGGGCGTGGTCGCCCTGGATGCGGTGGGCCAGGTCTTCGCCGCGATGGTGCGTGCCTCCGGCCGGGTGCCGCAAATCTCGGTCGTGCTCGGCCCGGCCGCCGGCGGGGCCGCCGACGGCCCGGCCCTGACCGACCTCGTGGTGATGAGCGCCGCCGGGCGCATCTTCGTGACCGGGCCCGAGGTGGTCCGCAGCGTCACCGGTGAGCAGGTCGACATGGAGCGCCTCGGTGGCCCCGAGCCGCACGGCCGCCGCTCCGGCGTGGCCCATGTGACCACAAAGGACGATGCCGAGGCCATCGCTACGGCCCGCCGCCTCGCCGCGCTGCTGGGCCGCCACGGCCGGGTGACCCCGGCCGACACGGTCGAGGCGGACGGCTCCGGTCGTGACCTTGCCGCGTTGCTGCCGGCCGAGGCGACCCGCGCCTACGACGTGAAGCCACTCGTGGCCAACCTGCTCGATGAGCCCGGCGTGGAGCTGCACGCCAAGTGGGCGCCGAACGTGGTCACCACACTGGGCCGCTTCGCCGGGCGTACGGTCGGCGTCATCGCCAACAACCCGCTGCGCCTGGGCGGCTGCCTGGACTCGTCCTCGGCCGAGAAGGCGGCCCGGTTCGTGCGGATGTGCGACTCGCTCGGTGTGCCGCTCGTGGTCCTCGTCGACGTGCCCGGGTACCTGCCCGGCCTCGGCCAGGAGTGGGAGGGCGTGGTGCGCCGCGGCGCGAAGCTGCTGCACGCCTTCGCCGAGGCGGTGGTGCCCCGGGTGACGCTGGTGACCCGCAAGGCCTACGGCGGGGCCTACATCGCCATGAACTCACGCGCGCTCGGGGCGACAGCCGTGTTCGCCTGGCCCACCGCCGAGGTTGCGGTCATGGGCGCCAGCGCCGCGGTGAACGTCCTGCACCGCAAGCGGATCGCGGCCACGCCGCCGGAGGCCCGCGACGAGCTGCGTGCGCAGCTGATCGAGGAGCAGATCCGCGAGGCCGGCGGGGTCAACCGCGCCGTGGAGATCGGCGTCGTCGACGATGTGATCAAGCCGGCCGACACCCGGCTGCGCATCGCCGAGGCGCTGGCCAACGCGCCGGCCGCCCGCGGTGCGCACGGCAACATCCCGCTCTAACCCCTTGAAAGCAGGGGCACCCTATTAACCTTTCCGGTATAAGAGGGTGCCCCTATTTCGTCGGACGGACCAAGCTACGACGAGCAGGCCGAGCGGGGCAGGCCGGCCACGGCCACCGGTGAGCGTCCCGGTGCGGACGCCTGCCCGGCGATCACGGCGGCCAGCGCTTGCATCGCCGCCTGAGTCGACGAATAGGTCGCCACCCGGACCGCCGAGGTGGCGCTCTGCAGGATGTACGGGGAGTCCATCGCGACCGTGACGGCGGCGCCGGTGGCGAGGTCGGCCGCGACGTCGCCGTAGCCGACCAGATGCACCACCGCACCGCCCCGCTCGACGACCTCGATGTCGCGTGACCGCAGCGCATCGGCGAGCCAGCCCCGCTGCTGTTCGCGCCCACCCGAAGCGGTGACCCGCACCGCCCCGGAGACCAGTGGCCCGGTGCACGGTCCGCGCAGCACGGTGACGGCCAACGCGGCCGCCTCGGCCGCGACCATGGCGTTGGTCTCCTTGTCCGCCGTGGACACTCGCGCGGCCGGGAACGCGCCGAGCCGGAACTTGAGCGCGAGCACCCGGGTTGCCGCCTCGACCAGCCGCTCCCGGGGCAGGAGCCCCCCGCGTACGGCGTCGAGCAGCCCTTGCCGGGCGGCCTGGACGTCGGGTGGCATGAGCACCAGGTCGATGCCGGCGAGCACTGCCCGCACCGCGGCCTCACCCGGCGGCCAGCGCATCGCCGGCGCCATGTTCATCGCGTCGCTGACCGTCACCCCGGTGAAGCCGAGCTCGCCCCGGAGCAGGTCCACCAGCACCTTGCGCGAAAAGGTCGCGGACACACCTGGGTCGATCGCTCGCACGTCGAGGTGTCCGGCCATCACGAGCATCGCGCCGGCGTCGATGCCGGCCCGGAACGGCGCCAGGTCGGCGGCGTTGAGACTCTGACGATTCTGTGGCAGCACCGGCAACGTCTCATGGCTGTTCACCGAGGTGTGCCCGTGCCCGGGGAAATGCTTGACACTCGCGGCCACCCCGGCCGCCTGCAACCCGCGTACCACCGCGGAGACCTGCTCGGAGACGGCGGCCGGATCCGACCCGTAGGAGCGCGAGCCGATCACCGTGTTGCCGGCGCTGCCGATGACGTCGGCGTCCGGAGCGAAGTCGACGTTGATGCCGATCGCGGCCAGCTCGTTGGCGGCGCCGTGCCAGGCGGTTTCGGTCAGCTCCGGCCGGGCCGCGGCACCGAAGGCCATCGCGCTGGGCAGCTGGACCATGCCGGACCTGATCCGGGTGACGAACCCGTACTCCTGGTCGGTAGCGATGAGCAGGCGGACCCCGGCTGGCAGCGACGCCCCGGCCGCCTGCAGCTCACTGGTCAGCTTTTGGGCCAACGCCGCCTGATCGTCGACGGCGTGCGCCGGTGGCATGATGATGACCCCACCCAGGTGGTGACGACGCACCAGTTCGGCCGAGCCGGCGGCGGAGTCGTCGAGGTTGATCGCCGGCATCAGCACCTGGCCGACGAGGTCCTCATCGGCCAACCGGGCGACCAACGCGGCCGCGGCCGCCGCTGGATCGCCGGTGCTCGGCACCGACGTACCGTGCGAAGCCTGGGGTCGGTTCATCGAGCATCCGGCGAGCACGCAGGCAAGTGCCACGATGGCGGCGGGCAGACCACGGCGGCGGGCGGCACGGCGTACAGAAAGCACCGCCTCACCTCACCACACGCACGCCAGCCCCGCACTGCCGCCTCCGCTGACCCGGAGTTCAACGGACCTCGGTCAGCCTCAATCGCCCTGGTCAGCCTCTTGACCTGGTCAGCCTCTCGACCTGGTCAGCCTCAACTGACCTGGGTCAGCCGGGTCGCCGGGGCGCCGTCGCCAGCGAGACGGTAGGGCTCCAGGTCGGCGTCCCAGGCGGTGCCCAGGGCCCGCTGCAGCTCATGCGCCAGGCTGTCGCCGCTGGGGATGGAGTCGATGAGGCTGCGCACCCGGTCCTCGGTGAGCATGATGTCGCCGTTGACACTCATCGCCGCCCGGAAGACGCCCCGGCCGGGCACGTGCATGAACCGTTCACCGTCATGGCCCGGGCTCGGCTCCTCGGTGACCTCGAACCGGATCATGGGCCAGGTCCGCAGGGCGGCGGCGAGCTCGGCGCCAGTGCCGACCCGACCCGACCACGAGCACTCGGCCCGGCGGGTGCCGGGCTCGGCCGGCTGCGTCGCCCAGGCCAGCCGAACCGGCGAGCCGAGGACGCGTGCGATCGCCCACTCGGCGTGGGGCACCACGGCGAGTGGGACGCAGTGCACATATACGACACCTCGTGTCGGCACGGCTACCTCCATAAGACGAGATACGTCTTCCCCAACGACCTCGTCCGGCGGTGGCGCCGCGCCGTGCGTACCCTTTTTAACCTGTTTGGAGCGGAAAGGTGGCGCGATCATCATAACCGGCCAGACGTCATGATTGCGCGCTCAGCCGATGTGCGCCATGCGACAGACGGATGACTTCCGGCCCTCCGGCCGGGCTCGGCTAGACTTGTCCAGCCCTCGCGGGTCCGAAGTACCCGCAGTCCCCCGTTCCGTGAGCAAGGAGTCTGGCGTGGCCAGCAACACCTCCAAGACTGCGCGCGCCTCCGTTCGCGCCGGCCAGACCACCGGTGGCGCCCTCAGCGTGCTCGGCGAATTCAAGTACGTCATTCCGCTCAACAGCGGCAAGCACGCCTATGTGCGCAACCTGACCAACGGCAAGACCGTGCACCTGCGCACCGACTCCGAGCAGTTCGTCGAGGAGATCCGGACGCTCGCCGCCGCCGGCCACACGGTCAAGATCCGGGCGGAGCTCGCCGCGCTCGCCGCCGTCTTCCCGACCCACGGGTGGGACCTGACCGAGAAGCGCCTGGTCGACGCCGGAGTCTTCGGGAGCTGAGTCAGCTGGCCGGCGGGGATTGGCCGGGTCGTAAGGTCGAAGCATGGCTGTCTCGTCCACGATGGTTCCCCTCGGCACGCCCGCGCCCGACTTCGCCCTGCCCGACCTGACCGGCCAGACGGTGTGCCGGGACGACTACGCGGCCGCGCCGGCTCTGCTCGTCGCCTTCCTGTGCAACCACTGCCCGTACGTCAAGCACGTCGAGGCCGAGCTGGGCCGCCTCGCCGCGAGCCAGCCGGAGCTGGCAATCGTGGGCATCTGCACCAACGACGCGCAGGCCTATCCCGACGATGGCCCGGACGGGCTCGCCGAGCAGGCCAAGCGGGCCGGGTGGACGTTTGCCTACCTGATCGACGCCACGCAGGATGTGGGCCAGGAGTACGCCGCCGCCTGCACACCCGACTTCTTCCTCTACGACCGCGATCGCCGGCTGGCCTACCGCGGCGCGTTCGACGAGTCCACGCCCGGCAACGGTGTCCCAGTCACCGGCGCGCTGCTGCGCGCGGCGATCGACCACGTGCTCGCTGGCGAGGCCGTGCCCGAGCCGCACCGGCCGAGCATGGGCTGCTCCATCAAGTGGCGGTCCTCACCGTGATCGCGATCGCCGACACCGCAGATACTGTTGCACTGCGCATCCGCGCCGATGATCCGGATCTCGGCGGCTCAAGCCTGCGTTGATCGTCCTTCCTGGACTGCGCTCATCTCGACCCGGTCGAGTTCGCCGGCGAAGCCGGAGCCGAACGCGCTCGACGGCGTGTGCGCGCCTGGTGCCACCGGGCCGGCCGAGCCGGTCCCGGCGAGCAGGTGGCGCACGCCGCGCAGCACCGCATCGGCGGTGAGCTCGTAGGCGTTCGGGCCGACCAGGGTGGCACTGCGGGTGGCGCCGGTGCGGTCGCGCACCTCGGCCCACACCTCACACCGGCTACGCGAGCGGCGGTCCGGCGTCGGCCCGGTCATCCACCCGGCCGCCCCCTCGGCCACTCGCCGGCCGACCGGCAGCTGCAGCAGTGGCCGGGCCGCGAGCACCATGGCCAGGCCGAGGCGACCGGCCTGGCGTGGGCTGCGGCTATAGACGGTGATCGTCGGGATCCTGGTCGAGCGGTACGCGCTGGCCAGATCGCCCCAGCGGATCGCGCCGACCTGGCGCGGCCCGGACGGAAACGGCACCGTCCGCCACGGCATCCCCACCGGCGTCGGACGCAGCCGACCGTCGATGCGGCGCAGGTTGCCCGCGCCCAGCCCTCGCAACGCCGCCCGGAA
>JBLNGJ010000704.1:0-10920 GCA_050264675.1 Micromonosporaceae bacterium | reverse complement strand
GAGATGCTGCGCTTCTGCGGCCGTACCGCGCGGGTGGCCCGGCGGGTCGACCACATCGTGGACGAGCGCACCGGACAGATGCGGCACATGCAGAATCCGTGCATCGTGCTGGACGGGATCGTCTGCGAGGGCGCCTACAACGGCAACTGCCCGCGGGCCATCACCGCCTACTGGCGGGAGATCTGGCTCGAACGGGTCGAGGCACCCGCGTGACCGTTGCCGGGACGGACGCCGAGACCATCGGCCAGCAGGCCGGTCGGGGATTGCGGTGGAGCCTGCTGGGCAACGTCATTACCAAGATCGGCTCGTTCGGCATGGGCCTCGTCCTGGCCCGCCTGCTGACGCCGGACGACTTCGGCACCTATGCCGTCGCGCTGGCCGCGACGCAGTTCGTGATGCACGTCAACGACGTGGGGCTCATCGCCGCGACCGTGCAGTGGCGCGGACGTCTCTCGGAGATGGCCGCGACCGCCACCACGCTGGCGGTCGGCTGCAGCATTCTGATCTACGTCGGGTTCTGGTTCGCGGCACCCGTGCTGGCGCACGTCGCCCAGGTACCCGACGCAACGCCGGTGATCCGCCTGCTCACCATGGTCATCATCATCGACGGCATCACCGCGGTGCGCACCGGCGCGTTGATGCGGGAGTTCCGGCAGGACAAGCTGATCACAGCCAACCTGGTTGGGCTCGTGGTGAGCGCGGCGGTCTCGATCAGCCTGGCCGCGGCCGGCGCCGGGGCGATGAGCTTCGCCTGCGGGCAGGTCGCCGCCGCGGTTGTCATCGGGGTGATGGTGATGGCCGCGGCCCGGATGCCGTTCCAGCTCGGCCTCGACCGGCGGGTCGTGCGCCGGTTGATGCGCTTCGGCCTTCCGCTCGCGGCGAGCCTGGGCATCGAGGCGATCCTCATGAACGCCGACTACATCATCATCGGACACCTCGTCGGCGTCACCCTGCTCGGGTTCTACCTGCTCGCGTTCAACATCTCCAACTGGGCGCTGAGCGTGATCAGCAGCGCGGTCCGGTACGTCTCGGTGGCTGGGTTCTCGCGACTGTCCGAAGTGGACAAAGAGGTGCTCAATCAAGGGGTGCACCGATCGGTCCCGTTGCTCGTCACCGGGTTGGCACCCATTGCCGTGCTCACCGCGGCGCTGTCGGATCCGCTGGTGGCGGTGCTCTACGGCGTCGAATGGTTGCCGGCCGCGCCGGTGCTGCAGTTCCTCATGATGCTCACGGTGGTTCGCGTCCTGACCGCGTTCGCGCTGGACATCCTGATGGGTGCCGGCGCCACCCGGTGGACGTTGTGGCTCAATCTGTGCTGGGCGGTGGTTCTCATCCCGGCGCTGATCTACGGCACCGCCCATGACGCGATCCGCGGTGCGGCCATCGCGCACACCGTGGTCGGGCTGGTGGTCGCCGGACCGGTCACCCTGTTCGCGCTGCACCGCATCGGGGTTCGGCTGGCCCCGATCGTGCCCACACTGGTGCGTCCCGTGGTGGCGGCCGGGGTCGCCGGGGCGGCGGCGTTCGGCGTGGTACACCTGGCCTACCAGCACCCGGTCCTCGCCCTCGTCCTCGGCGGCACCCTCGGCGCCATCCTGTACGTCCTGATCGCGATCCCGGCGGCGCGCCTGCGCCAAGTGTTGGCCACGGTCCGACGGGAGGAGGCACATGCCGTCCAGTGATCCGCTCGTCTCGGTCTGCCTTCCGGTGCGCAACGGTGAGAAGCGGCTGGAACCCGTGGTGCGCTCGGTGCTCGCTCAGGATCATGGTGAGCTCGAGCTGGTCATCTCCGACAACGCCTCCACCGACGGCACCGAACAGCTGTGCCGCGAGCTGGCCCGCGCCGACCCCCGCATCGTCTACCACCGCCAGCCGGAGAACATCGGGTTGCTCAACAACTTCGTGGCCGCCACGAGGCTTGCGCGCGGGGAGTTCCTGAGGTGGATCGGCGACGACGATCGCATCGCGCCCACCTACGTCTCGCGCTGCCTCGAGCTGTTCGCCGCCGACGAGCGACTGGTCCTGGTCACCACACAGATCGACTACGCGGGTGACGGTGGGGCACAGGAGTCGGCCGGCTATGACGGGACCGCGCTGCGCTCCGACGACCCCGTCGAGCGGTTCGTCGAGTGGCTGCGCCTGCTCAACCAGAGCTACCTGCTGCTGGACCCGCTCTGCGGCGTGGTGCGCCGGGCTGTGGTGGTCTCGGTGCCGCGGCGCAACATGCTCCGCGAAGACCAGATCTTCGCGGCGAGACTCGCCCTGGCGGGCCCGTGGGGCCACGTGCCGGCCGTCCTGGCCCGGCGGGGCTGGAAGGATGAGACCCGCACCGCCCTGGCGCGCCGGCTCGGCGTACCGGTCTGGCAGGCCCGGGTGGCCACGGCGCTGCAGTGCCGGGAACTACTGCGGCTGGTGAGCGACGCCGACCTCGAGCCGGCCGGCCGCCGCCGGGCCCGGGCCGCGGTCGTCCAGCTCTACCTGGGTCGTCACCGGCGCAACCTGGCCAACCGGAGCCGGCGGGTGGCCGAACGGGCCAGCCGGGTGGTGTTCACCGGCAAGAGGCCCTGACGGCCCCGGCGCGACCCGCCGATCAACGCCATCCCGGGCTGCTCAACCCACCGGTAGAGCAGCCAGCTGCCGGCGCCCGCCACCGCGAGCGCGACCAACGCCAGCCCCAGGCCGGCCAACGGGTGATGACCGGTGCCGGCCTCCTTGGCCAGCACCCGCAGCACGATCTGGTGCACCAGGTAGAACGCGTACGAGATCTCACCGAGCCAGATGGCCGGCCGGATCGCCCGCGGCGGGATCCAACCGATGCCGTCGCCGCGCCGGGGCGTGCCCCGGTCGCCCGCGTCGGCCGCGCCGACGGCGGCGACCAGCAACGCCAGGGGTACCGCGGTGCCGGCGACGAGCCGGAAGTCCACCGGCAACCAACGCACCAGCAGGTAGGCGATGACGGCCAGCGCAACCATGGGCCAGACGGGTAGCGCGGGCCAGCGTCCACTGGAGACGATTCGGGCCAGGATCATTCCGGCGACGAACTCGGGCAGGCGGGCCACGGGCAGGACCCAGATGGCCCAGTACCGGTCGTCGGCCGGCAACAGCTGCGCCGCCACCGGTATCAGCCAGATCAGGCCGAGCACGCCGACAGCGGCGGGCCAGAGCCACCGGGGTGACAACCGAACCAGAGCCCGGTGCAGCAACGGGAAGAGCGCGTAGAAGAACACCTCACACGCAAGCGACCAGCTCACCGTGTTGAGCCCGAAGAACACGGCGACATCGGGTGACCACGCCTGCACCAGCAGCAGGTTGGGCATCACGATGGCCAGGCTCACCAACGACCCGGTCACCGCGGCCGCGCCGATCGCCACCAGCGCGGTGACCAAGTGGTTCGGGTAGATCTTGGCGAGCCGGCGCCGCCAGAAGCCCGTCGCGGTGTGGCCCGGGCGGGCCGACCAGGTCAACACGAACCCGCTGAGGATGAAGAAGAACGAGACGCCGACCGCACCGGATCCGAAGACCCACTCCATGGCGCTGCGGGTGCCGCTGTCGGCGACGAATCCCATGACGTGGACATGAAAGGCGAAGACCAGAAACGCGCCGACGGCGCGCAACCCGGTCAGCGACGGCAGCCGGGAGGACGTGGCCGTCGTCACGGGCGGTCAGGGGCGGAACTGGTCCTGGGTACCACGGCCGCCGCCAGCAGGTTGACCAGGAACGCGACCGTGGTCGGCTCGGCGCCGTGCGCGCCGGTCAGCAGGCCGTGCAGCCAGTCCTGGTTCAGGATCGGTACGTCGCTCAGCGCCTTGGCCGCCGACGGCTCGGCCCGCCAATGCGCGAGCACCAGCGCAGCCGCCCCGTCGGCGCCGAGCTGGGGCCGGCGGCTGCGGGTCAGCCGCTGGCGTACCTTGCGGGCACCCTTGCGGGCGGTCAGCGCGGCGACCGCGAGCCGGTTCGCCGTCGACCGGGTGCCCAACCGGGCCGGCACCAGGCCGCTGTCGAGCGGAATCCGGGCCAGCTCCGGGTCGAGTGCGTTCATGAGCCGGCCAAGCAGCAGCGAGTCGCGCTTATCGGCCGGCGCCACCGCCAACGCGAGCTCGATGAAGCGCCGGTCGAACATCGGGTTGATGGTGTGGCGGCGCACCGCGGCCACCGTGCCGTGCACGCCGGCCCAGCGGTACATGCGGTGGTAGAGGTAGAACTCGTCGGTGGCCCGCAGCCAGTCACCGGGCGGGAAGAGGTCGGCCAGCCGGGCCAGCGTCGTCTGCTGCGCCTGGGCCAGGAACGTCTGATCCAGCGCGGCGGCCTCGACCGCTTCGTTGGCGAACAGCCGCCACCGGGCCAGTCGCTCGACCAGCCGGGGCGAGGTCACCGCGTCCGTGGGCTGACCGGCGTAGTAGAAGCCGCGGGCCACTTCGCCGCCCAGGCCGGAGAGCCGGTGGCCTTGTTCCAGGTGGCCCTCGGCGAGCAGGAGGGGAGCCAGGGCGAGCGGGCTGGCCAGGCACTCCAGCGCGTTGGCCGCGGCCACCACCAGCGCGTGCATCGCTGCCGGCGCCGGCCAGGGTTCCTGGTCGAGCGGCTGCACCTGGTGCGCGATGCCGTATCGGGCCGCCAGGCGGGCCGCGATCCGGACGTCCGGGTTCGTCGCGCTGCCCACGGTCAGCGCGCGCAGGCCGGGTCGCATCTGCTCGGGTATCGCACCGAGCAGGATCCGCGAGTCGTGGCCGCCGGTCAGCTGCAGCACCGCGTCGGGATGCTGCTCCAGGTACCGGGTCTGCCATTCGCGCAGGATCGTGGCCATCTCCGCGACGGCGTCGTCCAGTCGGGGCGGCGGATCCGGGCGGGCTGGGCGCTGCGCGTACTGCCGCTGCTGCAACGCGCCGCCGGTGAGGGTGGCGACCGTCGCCGGCGGCAGGGTTCGGACTCCACTGTAGATTGTCGAGTCGCCGATCTGCCAGCCGATCATCGCCTGGGCCGCCAGCCCGACCGGGTCGAACCCACCGTCGGCCAGCACGGCCAGCGCCCGAGCGCTGGTGGAGATGGCGGCCACACCGGCGCCGGACCACCAGTAGAGCTGCCGGTACCCGAGCCAGTCGGTGGCGACCGTCACCGGCCCGTCCGGCCCGGCGCGGTGCGCTGCCGCGAACGGTGGCAACACCTCGGTCAGGTCGCCACCGTCGACCATCCTGACGGCCAGGTCCGCGGTGGACAGGTCGTTGCGGCGGGTGCGCGCGGCCCGGCACAACCGCACCGTGAAGCCGCCACCGTCGTTGGGCACGAGATCGTTCCCGTCGCCGCCGGCGAACGCGACCCAGCCGTCGGTGCTTTCGACGACGCGCTCGACCGCAGTCTCGCCATCCGCGAGGCCGGCCAGCGCCGCGCGGACCGGTCGGAACAGATGGCCGGGCCCGTGCGGCGCGACGGACACGGCGAGGAAGGCCCTCATAGGACGACGAACCTATCGCGACGCCACCGCGTTGCGTTCGTTGTGGGTCGGTTACCCGTCACCGGTGTGTCGATCACAACTCGGGCGGCACCGGAGACTGGTCGTCCCACACGTTGTTGGACCAGACGTTGCCCAGCCGTCGGGTGTCGAACCCGGTCACCGGCCCGTACGCGCCGCACTTGCGGTTCGACCCGCGCTGGAAGACGTTGTTGATGATCACGACGTGGTCGGGTTGGTAGGGCTTACTGGTGCTCGATCCGCCGTAGACACAGTACGAGAGGCCGGTGTTGGCGCCGAAGTAGTTGTTGTCCACGGTCACCGAGGTGATCGGGCCGAAGTCACCGAAGAGGTTCACGTTGCCGGAGCAGCCGCCGTCGGCGCTGTTGGGCTGGGCGTCACAGACGAGCGTGTTATGGACGAGATGGGCATTGGTCCGGCCGCCCGGGTCGTTGCCGTTGTCGTTGGCCAGGAACGTGCCCAGGTGCCAGTCGACGCCCGGCGCCAGCCGCTGCCCGTGCAGGTACGAGTTCTGGATCGTGCAGTTCGAGTAGCAGTAGATCGACGTGACGCCGCCGTGGATGTCCGACCGGAGAACCGTCATGTTCGTGGTGCCGACCGCGGCTCCCTGCACGAGTCCGGCGTCGACCTCGGAGTCCTCCAGCCGGAAGGAGTACGACGTGCCCTCGTTCGTGTTGACCGAACCGTTGATCTTGCTTCGCTTGATGACCACTCCGGTGGCCCGGATGCTCACGTCGCAGTTGAGGATCTTGGCGTCGATGACCCGGTTGTTGGTCGTGATCGTGCACGACCCGGAGTAGGCCGTGAGCGCGGTTCCCGGCGGGACGCCGGTGTTGGTGGCGTCCGGAAAGCCCTTCGCCGACGGCGGCGGGCCGTTCGTGACCGGGCCGGGCGGGCCGGCCGACGGGGCGCCGGTCGGGGTCGGGGTCGCCGACGGGCCGGGTGACTGACTCGGACTTCCGGTGCGCCCCGCGCTGGTGGACGGGGCGGCGGCGAGGTCCGCACCATCGGTTTTTCCCTGGGTCAACTTCAGACCGAATATCACCGCGACAGTGGCGAGCGCGACCGCGGCCAGAGCGATGAAGGAGACGTAGACGGCGTAGTCGCGGATCCACGCGACAATCCGGTCCGGGCCCGATCGCCGCGTACTGTCACCGAGCACTCGTTGACCTCCACTGCCGCCGCCCCGGTCCACGTCACTGTAGCCGAGGGGGTTCGAGACCTATCGGAGGTGCGTTGCGATGATCTTGCGTGCGACCGCGTCCGGCGCGGGCAGCTCGCCGCGCTCGTACCGTTCGATGAACCGCTCGCGACCTGGGAAATAGGCATCGTCGCGGGCGTGCCGGCGCACGACCGACTGCATGTCGGTGTCCATGATCCCTGGGTCGACGATCGCCACTCGAACGTGCGGATCGAACTCCCGCTCGGTGCCCAGGCTGGCGAAGAACATCTCGGCCGCGCGCTTTGTCGATGAGTACACCGAGCGCC
This sequence comes from Micromonosporaceae bacterium, assembly GCA_050264675.1. Taxonomy (GTDB): domain Bacteria; phylum Actinomycetota; class Actinomycetes; order Mycobacteriales; family Micromonosporaceae; genus JBLNGJ01. Next base: position 3,968 of record JBLNGJ010000704.1, on the reverse strand, counting down.
CACCGGCGACGTTATGGGCCGCGGCCGAGGAGAGGAAAAGCACCGTGACCGGGCGGCCCGGAATCCGTTCGTCCGCGCTCTCCGGGGGAATTCGGGCGGCGCTGAACAGCATATTGGTCAGCAGCATCGGAGCGATCAGATTGACCTTCACCGCCGATATGACGTCGGCCGGGTCGAGCGTGCCGATCGGGCCGAACGGTTCGAAGACCGCGGCGTTGTGGACGAGCACCAGCTCGGCCGCCGGATCGCCGCCGGCGAGCAGGTCGGCGAGTTCGGTCGCGCCGGGCAGCGATGCCGGATCGGCGAGATCGGTCTCCCGCAGCCGGATCCGATGGGGTTGCGCCGACGCGAGTGCCCGCTGCGCGTCGGTGAATCGTCGGCCGAGCGCCACGACCCGGTCGCCGGCCGCCACGAACTCGTCGAAGAGCGCCGCCCCAAGCCCGCGCGACACACCGGTGAGCACAACCGAGCGCACCGCATGACCCCCGACGATCATCGCTGGAGGTAGCGGCAGGGCAGGTTCGCCCGCCACGGCGGCGTGTCGTCCCGGGGCGGGATCGGCAGCGCGATGCGGGTGCCGGCCGGAGCCCCGGCGCAGGCGACCCGGGCCTGCCGGAGCTGGTCGCTCCAGCGCGGGCCTTCGCCGCGGGTGTTATCCACCACCCGCAGGTTCGCCAGCCAGACCAGCGCCAGGAGCGCGGTGAGGACGTGGAGAGGCGCCACGGTCGGCTGCCGCGCAACCTCCGGTGCCGGTTGGAGCGCGGCGACCAGTGCGGTCACCAGCAGCATCACCGGCGCCGCCGCGTACCGCGGGATCGCCAGGCCCTCCAGCATCACCGGCAACGCGTACAGGCCGACGCAGTGCAGCCCGGCGATGAGGGCCAGCGGCCAGATCGGTCGGGTCCACCGGCGAACCGCGGCGAGGATGGCGACGGCGAGCAGGAGCCAGGCGAGCGCGGTCAACGCGAGCCAGCGGGCGTGATGGGGGTCGGCGCCGAGCCACTGCTCGCCGATCAACGTCGAGGGCACGACGCGCAGCACGACACCGGTGACGACCGGCACCGGGTTCGGCGAGAGCGGGCGCGAGCTCGACCCGAGCAGCAGCCCGGCGATCTGGATCGCCAGGCCGGTGCCGAGGACGCCGGCCAGCAGCAGGCCGTACCGGTCCCGCCGGCCGTCCGGCAACCGGTGCGACGCCCGCAGCAGGGCCAGCGGGAGGTAGCCCAGGACGAGGATGTCGCTGCCGGCCACCAGGCCGATGACGGCGACCCCCACGATGCGGCCGGCGACTCCGCGCGGGCTCCACACCAGCACCCAGAAGACGGCGTACAGGCCGATCCAGTGCAGGTTGGCGATCGAGTCCGGCACCTCGTTGGCCAGCGGCATCACGACCACGACGGCGGAGACGAGCAGCCGGGACAGCACACCGGGCAGGAGCGCGCCGCTGGCCACGTACACCAGGAGCCCAGCCAGCGCGGTGCACAGCGTCGACTCGACCGCGAATACCGCGGGCACCGAGCCCGGCCCGAACAGCGCGGCGAACTCGGCCAGCAGCCGGGGAACCAGGTGGTAGTACCCGGCGTACGGGGTGGCGATCGCCCCGGGCAGGCCCTTGTCGACCGCGCCGCTGAGGAAGACCTGCCCGTCCTCGGCCCACACCGTGTCGAAGGCCCCGATGCCGGGCTGGCGCACCAGGCCGACCGCGGTGCCCAGCATGACGCCGCCGGCGGCGAGGGCGACACCGGCGGGGCGGATCGGGCGGTCGGGGGCCGGCACGAACACGGTCAGCGCACCCGCGTACAGCCGCCTGAGCCAGTCGGCAGGCGCGAGCCGGCTCAGCGTCCCGGGGGCCGGGTCGGTCACGGACCGGTCCACCGCAGCGCCGGGTCGATGCGGCCGGCGTCGCGCAGCGCCCGGATGCGTCCGAGCCGCTGGTGGCGCTCGCCCATCAGGTCGGCCAGCTGCAGACCGTAATGTTCGTAGGCCGCGGCCAGCTCCTCGATGCTGGCCTCGAGCGTCCACTGTGGCTGGAACTCGGGGATCTCGCGCTCGATGCGGGCGGTGCTCACCCGGTAGTTGCGGGCGTCGGTGCCGCTGCCCTCGGCGTAGGTGACCGTACCGCCGACAACCTTGCGCACCACCTCGGCCACATCGCGGATCAGGTAGTTCTCGTCGGCCCGGCCCACGTTGAATGCCCGGCCGTGCACCCGGGCCCGGTCGACCTCGAGCAGCGCCAGGAAGGCGGCGCCGATATCCCGCACGTGCACCAGCGGGCGCCAGGCCATGCCGTCGCTACGCAGCCGTACCTCACCGAGCAGCAGCGCGTGCGCGACCAGGTCGTTGACGACGAGGTCGCCGCGCAGGCGGGGGGAGAAACCGTGGGCGGTGGCGTTGCGCAGGAAGACCGGGGAGAAGTCGTCGTCGGCCAGCTCGGCCAGGTCGCGCTCGGCCAGCACCTTCGATTCGCCGTACGGGGTCAGCGGGGCGAACGGCGCCGTCTCGTCCAGCGGCGCGCTCACCCCGGCGCCGCCCGGCGCGGCCGAGGAGCCGTAGAGGCTGCAGGAGGAGGAGAAGAGGAAGCGGGACACCCCGGCGGCCTTGGCCGTGCGGGCCAGGCGCAGGGTCGCCCGGTGGTTGATGTCGTAGGTCAGGTCGGGATCGAGGTTGCCCAACGGGTCGTTGCAGAGCGCGGCCAGGTGCACCACCGCGTCGAGTCGCCACGGGGCCAGGTCTTCGGCGGTGATGTCGCGGATGTCGACCCGCAGCGCCGGTACCTCGGCCGGCGACGGGCCGATGATGCACTCGGCGAAGAGTCCGATGTCGAGCCCGACGACCTCGTGCCCGGCCTCGGTCAACTGAGGCACGATGACGCTGCCGAGATAGCCCTCGTGGCCGGTGACCAGAACCCGCATCTGCAACTCCGATATTCGATGCCGCGTAGGGTGAGAAATGCCAGCGTGCCACAGCCGCGCGGCTCGGCGATAAGGCTCCGGTTGGTCGGTACTCTACGTATGCTGGGTAATCCCTCGCCGGGAGGGTGGCGGGTCAGATTCTTTACACCGCCCGGATCGCGTTCGGTGCTCACCATAGGGTTTAGGCGTCGGGCCGGTGCCCGACCGAGGGGGTGTGATGAGTTCAGCGACGTGCCGGCTCTGCGACGCAGAGCTGACCGCGACGTTTGTGGACCTTGGAATGTCGCCGCTGTGCGAGAGTTACGTCGGTGCCGATGCGCTCGACGGCCCGGAGACGTTCTACCCGCTGCACGTGCGCATCTGCTCCCGTTGCCTGCTCGTGCAGTTGCCAGCCTACGTGGCCGGCGAGGACATCTTCTCCGATTACGCCTACTTCTCCTCGTACTCCGATTCCTGGGTCGAGCACGCCCGCCGGTACGCGCACGAGATGATCGAGGCGCTCGGGCTGGGCCAGGGCTCGCTCGTCACCGAGGTGGCGAGCAACGACGGCTACCTGCTGCAGCACTTTGTGGCGGCCGGGGTGCCGGTGCTCGGCGTGGAGCCGGCCGGGAACGTGGCCGCGGTCGCGCGCGAGCGTGGGGTGCGCACGGAGGTTCACTTCCTCGGCGCGCGTACCGGTGCCGAGCTGGCGCAGCGATATGGCCGGGCCGACCTCGTCGCCGGCAACAACGTCTACGCCCACATCCCCGATATCCGTGACTTCACCGCTGGCCTGGCCGCCCTGGTCAAGCCGGAGGGTCTGGTGACCCTGGAGTTTCCGCACCTGCTGCGGCTCATTGAGCGCAACCAGTTCGACACCATCTACCACGAGCACTACCAGTACCTGTCGCTGATGACGGCGACCCGGGCCCTGGCCACCGGCGGGCTGACCGTGGTCGATGTGGACGAGCTCGCCACGCACGGCGGCTCGCTGCGCGTGCACGCCCGCCCAGCCGGCGCGGCCGGCGAGGCTTCGGCGGCGGTCAAGGGCGTGCTCGAGGCCGAGGCGGCCGCCGG
>JBLNGJ010000703.1:0-2793 GCA_050264675.1 Micromonosporaceae bacterium | reverse complement strand
GGCGTGAGGCCGCAGCGGATCCTTGTGGTGGGTGGCGGGCATGTCGGGCTCTACGCCGCCCTGCGACTGTCCCGGAAGCTGCGTTCGACCGAGGCCGAGGTCACGGTCGTCGACCCGCAGCCGCACATGACCTATCAGCCGTTCCTCCCCGAGGCGGCGGCCGGCAGCATCTCGCCCCGGCACGCCGTGGTGCCGCTGCGGCGTGAGCTCAAGCGGTGCCGGATCCTCTGTGGTGAGGTCGTGCGGATCGAGCATGCTCGGAGGGTGGCGACGGTCCAGCCGATCGTCGGCCCGCCCCGTGAGGTTGCCTACGACCAGATCGTGGTCGCGCCGGGCTCGGTGTCGCGGAGCCTACCGATCCCCGGTCTCCGGGAGAGCGCGATCGGATTCAAGGGCATCGGCGAGGCCATCTACCTGCGCAACCACGTGCTCGAGCGGCTCGACGTCGCGGCGACCACTGTGGACAAAACTGTGCGGGCGCGGGCGTTGACGTTCGTCTTCGTCGGCGGCGGCTATGCCGGCATCGAGGCGCTGGCCGAGATGGAGGACATGGCGCGCGACGCTCTCCGCTACTACGACGAGGTGGACGCGTCGGAGATGCGCTGGGTGCTGGTGGAGGCTACGCAGCGGATCCTGCCCGAGGTCGGCCCGGACATGGGTGCCTACACCGTGGAGCAGTTGCGCCGCCGCGGCATGGACATTCGTCTCGGCACCCGCCTTGAGTCGTGTGTGGACGGTGTTGCCCGACTGTCCGATGGCGACACCTTCGAGGCCGACACCATCGTCTGGACGGCCGGCGTGAAGCCCTCGCCGATGCTCGATGAAACCGACCTGCCGCGCGACGACAAGGGTCGGATCACCTGCTTGGCGACGCTGCAGGTGGTGCGCGCTGACGGCTCCATCGTGGACGGTGTGTGGAGCGCGGGCGACTGCGCGGCCGTACCTGACCTCAGCTCACCCGTGCCCGGTGCGCTCTGCTCACCGAGTGCCCAGCACGCGGTCCGGCAGGCCAAGCGGCTCGCCGACAACATGCGGGCGCTCCTGCGCGGCGCGGTCGTCAGGCCGTACAGCCACAAGCACGTCGGCTCGGTGGCCAGCCTGGGCCTGCACAAGGGTGTCGCACAGGTCTACGGCTTCAAGCTGCGTGGCTGGGTGGCGTGGTTCATGCACCGCACGTACCACATGTCGCGCATCCCGTCCCTGAACCGCAAGATCCGTGTGGTGGCGGACTGGACGCTGGCCCTCTTCCTCAAGCGGGAGGTGGTCGCGCTGGGCGAGCTGCACCACCCGCACGAGCCCTTCACCGAGGTCACTCCGCCGACGCAACGGGCGTCGGGCTAGCGTCCCTCAGCTGACCTTCCAGGTCCACGTGTCCCGGATCAGCACGCCCGGGCCGATGAGCTGGTCGAGTGTCGCGCGCAGCGCCTCCTGCCGGGGCTCCTGCGCGAGCGCTACGCAGTCGGCCCCCCAGAAGGCCAGATCGGCGCGGGCCTGGGCCCGGATGCCGTCGTCGATGACGGGGATCTCGCCGGTGTCGGCCACCAGCCGCAGCAGCACGGAGGTCGGGCGCGAGTAGGTGCCGATGGACGAGTGCCCCTCCGGCCCGTACGGCCCGATGAAGAAGCCTTCCGGGATCGCGAACGCCACGTTGGTCGCGGCCGGCCAACGCATGGCATCCGGCTTCGCGGGCGTCGGCAACGGTACGGGCACCAGCACACCGCCCGGCCGCACGCATTCGCGCCACGCTCCGCTCGTGATGAACTCGGGCACGGCGGGGCGCTCGGTGGCCGCGAGGGGCTTGGGCGAGAGGGGTACGAGCGCGGCGACAACGGCCACCGGTACGAGCACGCGCGCGTAGCCGCCGTTGCGTAGGGCGGCGTCGATGGCGTACGCGAGGAGTACGGCGATCAGCGGGATAAGCGCGAGGGCGTACCGCGTCGGCAGGGCACCGTTGATCACCGGCACCTTGGCGATCGTCTTGTAGAGGCTCGGCACCCACGTCCGGTGGCCGTTCAGGATCACGCTGGGGCCGAGCGACAGGAGGAACATCACGATCGCGGCGAAGGCCAGGGCGACCGTGCTGGGCGCCCGCCAGCGCCACACGGCGCACGCGACCACGACCAGCAGCAGCGGCAGGCCCAGGTAGGTGTTGAGTTCGGTGGCGTTGGCGGACAGCCGCCCCGCCTCGGGCAGCCCGGCGATCGACAACGGCGAGAAGACGGTGTAGCTGGCGAGGTCGGCGTAGAAGTACTCCGGGCCGAACGGCGCATTCGGGGTGTGCTGGGGGCCGGCGAACTGGGTCCACAGGGGGTACGCCACGAAGACGACGGCGACGCCGGCCGCGATGGCCAGGCCGCCCAGGAACCGGGGCGTGACCTCGAACGCCCATGACCGGTGCCTCAGCGCGTACGCGACCGCGAAGAGCAGCAGCGTGAGGGCCGTCAGAAACAGCACCTCCTCGCCGAGCAGCACCTGGGCCGAGATGAGCAGCCCGAGCGAGACGCTCGTGAGCGCCACCGAGCGGGGTTGGCGCACCCGGGTCAGCCGGATGACGCACCAGACCATCGGCGGCACGAGCCACTGGGCCGTCATGTGGAGGTGGCTGTTGGACTGGGAGATCATTCCGGGGGCGAAGCCGGCGAAGGCGCCCGCCACCAGCGCGCCGGCGCGGTTGAGCCGCAGGCCCCGGGTGAGCAGCAGGTACCACCCGGCGGCCGTGGCGGCCAGGTTGAGCGCGACGAGCACGGTGAACGAGACCGCGGCACCGAACAGCACGGTGACCGGCGTCATGAT
>JBLNGJ010000702.1:0-3462 GCA_050264675.1 Micromonosporaceae bacterium | reverse complement strand
CGTCGTCCTCGCTCGGCAACGATGCGAGCACCTCGCGGTGCACCGGCCCGATGGGGAACGCCCACTCCAGCGACCGGATGATGCTCAGCCGGCGGCTCACGGCAGTACCTCCTGCATCTCCCGCAGGGTGCGCTCCAGCGCGCGCAGGTACACCGTGTGGCTGATCTCGAACCAGTGCCGAGTCGACTGCTTGACCTGGGCCGGGTTGAAGCGTCCGGTGAGCTCGCGATGGTGCCGGCGCCAGAATGCCGCGGCCGCGGAAGGCGCCGACTCGCGCAGCCGCAGCCACGTCGCGATGAGCACGGTCTGCCAGTGCACCAACGAGAAGATGCCGGAATCGGGTTGCAGCAGGCCGGCCACGGCCAACGTCGGATAGGTCGGCGAGAAGGCATGCAGGTAGAGCCGGGGCCGGCCCTCGGCGTCGACGTTGAGCAGCTCCGGCGCGAGGAACTCGAACCGGGGCAGGTAGCCGGTGGCGAGGATGACCAGCTCGGGTTCGGCCGTGCGCCCGTCGGCGAACTCCACCGTGGTGCCGTCGAACCGGGTGATGTCGCCGACCGGGGTGATCGCCCCGTGGCCGACGTAGTAGACGAGCTGGCTGTTGGCGATCGGGTGGGTCTCGTAGACCTTGTGGTCGGGCTTGGGCAGACCGAACCGGGTCAGGTCGCCGACCGTCCGGCGCAGCGTGCGGTGAAAGATCCATTGCCGTACGCGCAGCGGCAGGTGCAGCCCCAGCACCGCGTCGTTGACCTGGTCGGCCGGGCGCCCGTAGACGAACTTCGGCGCGTACCAGTAGCCGCGCCGGGCCGAGTGCCAGCACCGCGCCGCCTGCTGCGCCGCCTCGACCGCGATGTCGCAGCCGGTGTTGCCGGCGCCGACCACGAGCACCCGGCGCCCGCGCAACTGGGCCGCGTCCTTGTACGCCGCGGCGTGGATGACTTCGCCCTTGAACTCGGCCAGCCCTTCGTAGGTGGGCAGCTTCGGCGACCAGTTGTGTCCGTTCGCGACCACCACGGCGGCGTAGCGCTGGGTGCGGCTCTGCCCACCGCCCCGGGCACCGCTGACGGTCACGTCCCAGCGCCCGTCCTCGGCCGGCTCGACCCGGTTGACCTCGGTGCCGAACCAGATGTGCTCGCGCAGCCCGAAGTGGTCGGCATAGCGCTCGAGGTAGGCCAGCATCTGGGTGTGGTGCGGATAGTCCGGCCACGAGTCGGGCATGGGAAAGTCGGGGAACTGGGTGAACGGCTTGGAGGAGATGAGGTGGGTGCTGGCGTAGACCGGGCTGCGGTCATGCCGCCAGTTCCACGCCCCGCCCACCCCGGTCTCGCGCTCGTAGCAGTCCACGCCGAAGCCGGACTCGCGCAGGTTCTTGATGGCGGTCAGGCCGCTGGCGCCGGCCCCGATGACGCAGACGTTCTCGCCCCGGTCGTGCACGGGCTCACCGGCCCGCCAGATGGTGGCGACCGCGCCGGTGGGCTCGTCGATTCTGCCGCTCGTCACGCGAGCCCTCCCTTTCGCTTCTCAAAGCCGGCGGGAAACACGCACAATTGCCCGCCATCCAGTGTGGTGCTAACCCACGGCTGCGCATCTTCGGGGGTCAGGGACGGTTTGTCCAGCCCGGCTCGAGGCTCAGCTCGGCCAGCACGGGGAAGTGGTCGCTCGCCCGCCGGCTCAGCGCGGTGTCGACCACCCGGTAGTCGCGCACCCGCACCCGCGGGTCGGTGAGGATCGCGTCGATGCGGCGCTGCGCCCGCGGGGCCGGATAGGTGGGCGCCGCGGCGGCGCCGCCCGGGTCGCACAGTCCGTCGGCGACCAACCGCCACGAGCCGCCGTCCGGGGTCTCGTTGAGATCGGCGCCGAGGATCACCGGCGCGGTCGCCGCGGCCAGCTCCCGCTTGAGCACGGCCGCCTGGGCCGGCCGCTCCACCGGGTCGGTGGCCAGATGCGAGCCGACCACCACGAACGAGGCCGGCCCGACCGTGCACCGGGCGAAGACCGCACCGCGCATGTGCCGGCCGGGCGTGAGCGGAAACTGCACACACCAGGTCTCGTCGAGGCCGACCCGGTACGTGGTGAGCACGAGGTTGCCCAGGGCCGGCTGGCCGCCAGCGGCGTAGACCATCCCGCACCGGCGGGCCAGCTCGGCGCAGCGCGAGCGCCAACGCAGCCGCCGCGGCGCCTCCTGGATCACCGCGACGTCGGGCTCCAGGCCGCGCAGCAGCTCAGCCACCGCGGCCACGTCGTAGCGCAGCGACCCGACGTTGTAGGAGACCACCCGCAGCGGCACCGGCCCAGCGCCCGGGGCGCTCATCGGCGGGCCAGGTCGGCCGCACCCACCACACCGGCCAGGTTGCCCAGCTTCGCCGCCACGACCGGCGCGACCGGCAGGGTCCGCCGCGCGCCCAGCGCCTCGATGAAGGCCGACCGGGTCGGGGCGAGCAGCAGCTCCCCCGCCTCGATGACGCCGTCGCCGATCACCAGCACCTCGGGGTCGAGCACGTTGACCAGGTCGGCCAGGCCACTGCCGAGCCACTGCCCGACCCGGCCGAACGCGGCCTGGGCCACCGGGTCACCGGCCCGGGCCGCGCGGGTGACGAGCGGGCCGGTGATCGCCTCCACCGAGCCGCCGGCCAGCTCGAGCAGGTGCCCGGCGCCGGCCCGATCGGCTTCGGCCAGCTCCCGGGCGTAGCGGCCGAGCGCCGTGCCGCTCGCGTACTGCTCCAGGCAGCCCGAACGCCCGCAGCCGCAGAGCCGGCCGGCCGGCACGACCCGGACGTGGCCCACCTCAGCGGCGATGCCATGTGCGCCGCGCACCAGGGCCCCACCGGCGATGATCCCGCTGCCGATGCCGGTGCCGACGGTGACCAGCACGGCCGACTCGGTGGCGTCGCGGGCAGCGCCGTAGCGGAACTCGGCCCAGGCGGCCGCGTTGGCGTCGTTCTCGACCACGATGGGCAGGCTGACCCGCTCGGCGATGAACTCGCGCAGCGGTTCGTTGCGCCAGGCCAGGTTCGGCGCGAAGAGCACCCGGGACCGGGTCGCGTCGATCCAGCCGGCCGCGCCCACACCGACCGCGTTGACCACGTGCCCGGCGGCCAGCTCCTCGATCACCTCGATGATGAAGTCGAGGCTCTTCGCCACGTCATCGGCCGGGGTTTCCCGCCGCGCCATCGCGACCACTCGACCGTCCACATCGACCACGCCGCCGAGAACCTTGGTGCCACCAATGTCGATCCCGAGCGTGAGCGAGGTGGTGGTCACCTAGCCGCCTCCGCCACCGGTGGCCTTCTTCGCCGCGCCGGGTGCCTTGGCAGCCTTGGTCGCCTTCTTCACTGCCTTCTTCGCCATCGGTTTGCGCGGTGGCGGGGCCGTGGCCGCCCGCCACGGATCGTCGGTCTCGGCCGACGGTCGGCTCGCCGACTCCGGCTCGTCCCGCGCGGGCGGCCAGTCGGGCTCGTCGCC
>JBLNGJ010000701.1:0-3910 GCA_050264675.1 Micromonosporaceae bacterium | reverse complement strand
TCTGCAGAAGCCGCATCGCCTCGGGCGCGACCGGAACCGTGCCGGCCAGGTCGAGCCGGGCCAGCAGGTCACGGTCATCGCGGTCGGGCACCCGCTCCACGTCGACGGCCCAGCCTTCGGCGGCGAGCGCGACCCGCACATGGTGTAGCGCCGCGCCGCAGCTGATGGTGAGCATGCGACCCTCGGGGTCGGTCACCGCAAGCTGGCGGGTCGGTTCGGCGAGGAGCTCCATCGTCGAACCGTCGATGCGCCAATGCCAGGGCTGGGTGTTGTGGATCGATGGGGCGAACCCGGCCAGGCGTGCGGCCTGGACCAACGCGTACGTCTGTGCCGGCAGGCTCATGCCTGTTCCCTCCTCGGTCAGACGCCGGTCAGGCACCGGCCGGCCAGGTCCAGTCGCGGACCTCGGGCAGATCCTCTCCGGTCGTCTCGATGTACTCCCGATGCTCGGTGCGCCGGTCGACCATCAGCTGGCGCACGCCGGCCGCCCGACGGGCCAGCCCGGGCACCCGGTCGATGACGTCGATGACCAGGTGGAAGCGGTCCACGTCGTTGCGCACCACCATATCGAACGGCGTTGTGGTGGTGCCTTCTTCCTTGTAGCCGCGAACGTGCAGGTTCTCGTGACCGGTGCGCCGGTAGGTCAGCCGGTGGATCAGCCAGGGATAGCCGTGGTAGGCAAAGATGATCGGCCGGTCGGTGGTGAAGATGGCGTCGAACTCGGCCGTCGAGAGCCCGTGCGGATGTTCATGCTCGGGCTGCAGCCGCATGAGATCGACCACGTTGACCACCCGGACCCGCAGGTCGGGCAGGTGGGTGCGGAGCAGGTCAGCGGCGGCCAGCACCTCCAGCGTCGGCACGTCGCCGGCACCGACGAGCACCACATCGGGGTCACCCTCGTCGTTGCTCGCCCATTCCCAGATACCCAGCCCGCGGGCGCAGTGCAACGCCGCCTCGTCGATGCCGAGCCAGGACGGTGACGGCTGCTTGCCGGCCACGATCACGTTGATGTAGTCGTAGCTGCGTAGGCAGTGGTCGGCCACCGACAGCAGCGTGTTCGCGTCCGGCGGCAGGTAGACGCGGACCACGTCGGGCTTCTTGTTCACGACGTGGTCGATGAAGCCGGGGTCCTGATGGGAGAAGCCATTGTGGTCCTGCCGCCACACGTGCGAGGTGAGCAGGTAGTTCAGCGAGGAGATGGCGGCACGCCAGGGCAGCTGGCGAGTGACCTTCAGCCACTTGGCGTGCTGGTTGACCATCGAGTCGACAATGTGGACGAATGCTTCGTAGCACGAGAACAGGCCGTGGCGTCCGGTCAGCAGATAACCCTCGAGCCAGCCCTGGCAGGTGTGCTCGGAGAGCATCTCCATCACTCGGCCGGCCGGGGCGAGATGTTCGTCGACCGGATCGATCCGGGCCCGCCAGACCTTGCCGGTGACCTCGAGCACGGCGCCGAGCCGGTTGGACTCGGTCTCATCCGGGCCGACAATGCGGAAGTTGTGGTACGCGGCATTGGCACGTACCACGTCGCGCAGCCAGCTGCCCAGTACTCGGGTGGGCTCGGCGACCGGCTCACCGGGTTGGCTGACCTTCACCGCGTACCCGCGAAAGTCGGGCAGCTCCAGCGGGCGCCGCAGCCGGCCGCCGTTGGCGTGGGGGCTGGCGCCCATCCGCAGCTCGCCGGTGGGCAGCCAGCCGACCACCGACGGCGCCGGCGAACCGTCGTCGTCGAAGAGCTCCTCGGGTCGGTACGAACGCAGCCAGCTCACCAGTGCCTCGAGGTGGGCCGCGTCGTCTCGGGCGGCCGAGAGCGGCACCTGGTGGGCCCGCCAGGTGCCCTCCACCGGCCGGCCGTCGACCTCCTTCGGCCCGGTCCACCCCTTCGGCGTGCGCAGCACGATCATGGGCCATTGTGGACGATCGATGGCGCCGTCAACGCGGGCCGCGTGCTGAATCGCGGCGATGCGGTCGAACACCTCGTCGAGGGTGGCGGCGAGGCACTGGTGCACCTCGCTGGGATCGTCGCCGGCCACCAGGTAGGGCCGGTACCCGTAGCCGGTCAGCAGCGCGCCGAGCTCCTCCTCGCTGATGCGGGCGAGCACGGTCGGATTGGCGATCTTGTAGCCGTTCAGATGCAGGATCGGCAGCACCGCCCCGTCGCCGGCAGGGTCGAGGAACTTGTTGGAGTGCCACGCGGTCGCCAGCGGGCCGGTCTCGGCCTCGCCGTCACCGATCACGCAGGTCACCACCAGGTCGCGGTTGTCCAGCGCGGCGCCGTACGCGTGCGCGAGCGAGTAGCCCAGCTCGCCGCCCTCGTGGATCGAGCCTGGCGTCTCGGGTGCCACGTGGCTCGGCACGCCGCCGGGGAAGGAGAACTGCCGGAACAGGCGGGCCATACCGGCCGCGTCCTGACTCACGTGTGGATAGACCTCGCTGTATGTCCCCTCGAGCCACACGTTGGCCACGAGCCCGGGACCACCGTGGCCCGGGCCGGCGACATAGATCATGTCGACACCGCGCTGGGCGATGATCCGGTTGAGATGCGTATAGATCAGGTTCAGGCCGGGTGTGGTGCCCCAGTGCCCCAACAGGCGGGGCTTGACGTGCTCCGGCCGCAGCGGTTCGGCGAGCAGCGGGTTGGCCATCAGGTAGATCTGGCCGACCGAGAGGTAGTTCGCCGCCCGCCAATGGGCATCGAGGCGCGCGTACTCCTCGGCACCCAGCGGGGCGCCCGCCACGACCTGCATGGATCACTCCTCGATCTCGCGCACCACGGCGACCGGGCACTGGGCGTGCGTGACGACCGAGCGACCCACCGAGCCAAGCAGCATGCTGGCGAAGCCGCCGCGGCCCCGAGTGCCCACGACCACCATCGCGGCGGTGTGACTCGCCTCCACCAGCGCCACGGCCGGATCCATGTGATGGCGGGCAACCCGGTCGACCCTGACGTCAGGGTACTTCTCCGACCAGCCGGCCACAGCTTCAGCGAGCATCCGCTGGGCCTCGTCGGCGGCCTGAGCCGGGTCGTAATGGCGAGGGCTGGTCGGGCCGAGATTGTGCCGGGGCAGCATCCACCAGGCGTAGAGGGCGAGCAGGGCAGTGCCGCGCGTGGCGGCCTCTTCGAAGGCGAACCCGAGGGCGAGATCGGCGCCGGGAGAGCCGTCGACCCCCACCACCACCGGGGCCGTCGTCAGGTCGGCGACAGCCGGCCGGACGACCACCACCGGGGCGTGAGCGTGGGTCACCACCTGAGCACCGACCGAGCCCAGGTGCAGACCGGCGAAGCCACCCCGGCCGCGGGCGCCGACCACCACCAGGCTCGCGGTCCGGGACAGCTCGACCAGGGCGCTGGCGCCGGTGCCGGCCACGAGCGTCGAGCGCACCGACAAGCCCGGGTGGGCCGCGTGGGCGCGCAGCTCCACGTCGGCGAGCATCTGGCGGGCGTCGTCGCGGACGGCGGTGGTGAGCTCGCGCTGCTGCGCCCAGCCGTAGGCCAGGTGCGCGATGGCATCGACGTAGCCGTACACGAGCAGCAGTGGCAGGTGGCGGCGCTTGGCCGTGAAGGCGCCGAACAGCGCGGCGGTCTGGCTCTCCGGTGAGCCGTCGACGCCGACCATGACCGGCCGAGCGCCGACGTGCGTTCGGCGTGCGCTCATGACTTCAGGCTCGACCGCCACCGCCCCGTCCGGCCAGAGCAGGCCGGCCCGAGCGAAGGGACCTAAGGCCCATCCGGACCGGGTCTGTCCGACCCTGTGACGGCGGCCGCGGTGTTGGCCACCATGGAGGCGTGGGATCTGCTGCCCTCGCCGCCGCTGGCGGCCAGCGCGACGAGGCGCAGTTGCGCGGCCTGACCGTGGCCGAGGCGGCCCGCCGGCTCGTCGCCGACGGGCCCAACGAGGTCGCCACGCCC
>JBLNGJ010000700.1:0-5452 GCA_050264675.1 Micromonosporaceae bacterium | reverse complement strand
GGGAGCGAGGGGCCGTGGGTTCAAATCCCGCCACCCCGACCACGCACTCGTAGATCTTGGATGATGTGCGGGCCTACAGGCCCGCGAATCATCCAAGATCTCGGGGAAGCGGGGGTGGTTGGGCGGGCAACCGGTCAGCCCGCCGGCCTCGCGTACGAGCAGACGGTGATCATGGGGTTGACCATCCACGGCGCCCAGAACGGGCTCCCGCCGACCGGGCCGGCCCGTACGCATACCGGGCACCCAGGCTCGCCTAGACTCGAAACGGCCAGATCCCAACCGCACAAGGGAGTACGTCCGTGGAGAGCACCGTGGAGACCCTCAGCCCGACCCGGGTGCGGCTCGCCATCGAAGTGCCGTTCGCGGAGCTGGAGCCGAGCCTGAAGAAGGCGTACCGGGAGATCGGCGCCCAGGTGAACATCCCCGGGTTCCGCAAGGGCAAGGTGCCCAACGCGATCATCGACCAGCGCGTCGGCCGCGAGGTGGTGCTCGACGAGGCCAAGAACGAGGTCATCCGCACCCAGACCGAGCAGGCGATCCGCGATCACCGGGTGCGCCGGCTGGGTCCGGCCGAGGTGGAGGTCACCGACTTCGCCGACGGGCAGTCGCTGAAGTTCACCGCCGAGCTGGACGTGCGGCCGGAGATCACCCTGCCCAAATTGGACGATCTGGAGGTCAGCGTCGACGCCATCACCGTCACCGACGAGGACGTCGACACCCAACTGGACGGGTTACGCCAGCGGTTCGCCACCCTCAAGACGGTGGAGCGGGCGGCGCAGCGGGGCGACTTCGTTCAGATCGACCTGGCCGCGACGGTCGATGGCGAAGAGGTGCCGGGCGGTTCGGCGACGAACCTCTCCCATGAGATCGGCAGCGGCCAGTTGCTGCCCGGCCTGGACGAGGCGATCGAGGGCCTGACCGCCGGCGCGGCGACCACATTTCAGACCGAGCTCGTCGCCGGCGACTTCAAAGACCGCGCGGCCGAGGTGGCGGTGACGCTGCGCAGCGTACGCGAGCGGGAGATGCCCAACCTCGACGATGAGTTCGCTCAGCTGGCCAGCGAGTTCGACACGCTGGACGAGCTGCGCGCCGACCTGGCCACCCGGCTGACCCGGGTCAAGAAGGTCGAGCAGCTCTACGCCGCCCGCGACCAGACTCTGCAGGCGTTGGTCGCCGCGGCCGAGGTGCCCGCCCCGGAGGGGGTCGTACGCGAGGAGCTCTCCACCCGTAAGGAGGCGATGGCCGACCAGCTTCAGCGCATGGGCATCTCGATGGAGGACTTCCTCGCCAGCGAGGGCAAGACCGAGGCCGAAGTGGACGCCGACCTCACCGAGTCGGCCAGCCAGAGCATCCGGATCCAGCTGCTGCTCGACGCGCTCGCCGAGGCCGAGCAGATCCAGGTCAGCGATGACGAGTTCGGCCACGAGGTGGTGCACCGGGCGCAGCGGGCCGGGGTGGCGCCGCAGCAGTACTACGACCAGCTGATGCGTTCCGGCCTCGCGCTGGCGGTCTTCGGCGATGTGCGTCGCAACAAGGCGCTGGCGCACGTCCTGGAGCGGGTGAGCATCACCGACTCCAACGGCGAACGGGTCAGCGTCGAGGAGCTGCGCCGGGCCGGTGGAGACGACACAGCGCACGACCATGACCTCGGGCCGCTGGAGCCCGACGATGACCACGACCACGACGACCACGACGAGTAGCAGGGCTCCGGGCACCAGCGTGCGCCGTCAGCGAAACTGCGGTCGGACCGGTCGGGCGCGGCGGGCGTACCGGTTAAGGTCGGGCTTAGCGACAGCGAGAGGCGAAGGAGCGGCCATGACCGAACTGAGGAGCACCGAAGCGCTCGGCGGCAACCTGGACGACACGGTCTACAACCGGCTGCTCAAGGAGCGGATCATCTTCCTCGGCACCGAGGTGACCGACCAGGTGGCCAACCGCATCTGTGCGCAGCTGCTGTTGCTGGCCGCCGAGGACCCCAACCGCGACATCTGGCTCTACATCAACTCGCCCGGCGGCTCGGTCTACAGCGGCATGGCGATCTACGACACGATGCAGTTCATTGCCAACGACGTCTCAACGGTGGCAATGGGCATGGCGGCGTCCATGGGTCAGTTGCTGCTCTGCGCCGGGACCAGGGGCAAGCGGTACGCGCTGCCGCACGCCCGGATCATGATGCACCAGCCCTCCGGTGGTATCGGTGGCACCGCCGCCGACATCGCCATCCAGGCCGAGCAGATGCTCTACACCAAGCGCATGTTCCAGGAGCGGGTGGCGTTCCACACCGGCCAGACGCCGGAGCAGATCGAGGCCGACTCCGATCGTGACCGCTGGTTCACCGCCGAGGAGGCCCGCGACTACGGCTTCATCGACAAGGTGATCACCGGAGCCATTCAGGTTCCGGAAGGCGCCGGCACCCGTAACTGACCGCCGCAACGAGCCCACCGCGCATAGGAAAGAGGGCCAACACGATGACCGACCTGTCGCTGCCGCGGGGTCTGCGCGAGGTGCACAACCGATACATCATTCCGTCGTTCATCGAGCGCACGTCGTACGGGGTGAAGGAGTCCAACCCGTACAACAAGATGTTCGAGGAGCGCATCATCTTCCTCGGCGTGCAGATCGACGACGCCTCGGCCAACGACGTCATGGCGCAGCTGATCGTGCTTGAGTCGGTGGACCCGGATCGCGACATCACCATCTACATCAACTCACCGGGTGGCTCGTTCACCGCGCTGACCGCGATCTACGACACCATGCAGTACGTGCGGCCCGACATCATGACGGTGTGCATGGGCCAGGCCGCGAGTGCGGCCGCCGTGCTGCTGGCCGCCGGTACGCCGGGCAAGCGGATGGCGCTGCCGAACTCGCGGATCATCATCCACCAGCCGGCGACCGAGGGCGGCTACGGGCAGAGCTCGGACATCGAGATCCAGGCCCGGGAGATCCTACGCATGCGCTCCCAGCTGGAGGACCTGATTTCCCGGCACACCGGACAGACGATTGAGAAGGTGCGTAAGGACATCGACCGGGACAAAATCCTCACCGCCGATGAGGCGAAGGAGTACGGCCTGATCGACCAGATCCTCAGCGGTCGCAAGAAGTCGCCGGTGGCCGCCGCCGTCCGCGCCGCCAGTTAGCCGCGGCGGCTCGGCGTACCGGCGAAGGTTCGACACTAAATAATCACGGCGGTGCCGGTCGGTGAATCGGCTACCGACCAGGTACCGTCAAGGCGACGGTCCCGACCAGCCTGGGCCCGATGGAGTCGACGGCGGCAGGAGAACGTAGGTGGCACGGATCGGCGACGGCGGCGACCTGCTCAAGTGCTCGTTCTGCGGTAAGTCGCAGAAACAGGTGAAGAAGCTCATCGCCGGGCCGGGTGTGTACATCTGCGACGAGTGCATCGATCTGTGCAACGAGATCATCGAGGAAGAGCTGGCCGAGTCGGCCGAGGTGCGCTGGGACGAGCTGCCCAAGCCGATGGAGATCTGCGAGTTCCTCGACGACTACGTGGTCGGTCAGGACCTGGCCAAGAAGGCCCTCGCGGTCGCCGTCTACAACCACTACAAGCGGGTGCAGGCCGAGTCGTCCGGGCAGCGTGGCGACGGTGAGCCGGTCGAGCTGGCCAAGTCCAACATCCTGCTGATCGGCCCGACCGGCTGCGGCAAGACACACCTGGCCCAGACGCTGGCCCGCATGCTCAACGTGCCGTTCGCCATCGCCGACGCGACCGCGCTCACCGAGGCCGGTTACGTCGGCGAGGATGTCGAGAACATCCTGCTCAAGCTGATCCAGGCGGCCGATTACGACGTGAAGCGAGCCGAGACCGGCATCGTCTACATCGACGAGATCGACAAGATCGCCCGGAAGTCCGAGAACCCGTCGATCACCCGGGACGTCTCCGGCGAGGGCGTGCAGCAGGCCCTGTTGAAGATCCTTGAGGGTACGGTCGCCAACGTGCCGCCGCAGGGCGGGCGTAAGCATCCGCACCAGGAGTTCATCCAGATCGACACGACCAACGTGCTGTTCATCTGCGGCGGGGCCTTCGCTGGCCTCGAGCGCATCATCGAGCAGCGCATCGGCAAGAAGGGCCTCGGCTTCGGTGCCCATCTGCGTTCGGTCTCCGAGCGCACCACCGACGACGTCTTCGCCGACGTCATGCCGGAAGACATGATCAAGTTTGGGCTGATCCCCGAGTTCATCGGCCGGCTGCCGGTCTTCACCAGCGTCCGTAGCCTCGACCGGGATGCGCTCGTGCGCATCCTCACCGAGCCCCGCAACGCCCTCGTCCGGCAGTACCAGCGCCTCTTCGAGCTCGACAACGTCGAGCTCGAGTTCGACCCGACGGCGCTGGAGGCGATCGCCGACCAGGCCATCCTGCGCGGCACCGGTGCGCGCGGTCTGCGGGCGATCCTGGAAGAGGTGCTGCTCTCGGTGATGTACGAGGTGCCGAGCAACCCCGACGTGGCCCGCGTGCTGATCACCCGCGAGGTCGTGCTGGAGAACGTGAACCCGACCATCGTGCCGCGCAGCATCGCCGGGCGCCGGGGCCACCGGGAGCGCGAGCGCGAGGAGAAGTCGGCCTGACCGGCTCGTTGGCGCCGGATCGCGCGGCGCTGCCACCGACGCCCGACCTCGAGGCGGTGCTGCGCGCGGCCGAGCAGGGTCAGTTCCCACCCGCCGACGGCGGCCTCACCCTGCTGCCCCAGCCGAACCCCCGCGACGCCGCCGTGCTCTCGTTCACCGGGCACATCTATGTCGTCGCCGACGTGGCCCCGTCATGGCTCGGCGAGCGGATGCGTCCGGGCGAGCTCTCCGAGGCGTTCACTCCCCCGTTTCTCGGTGCTCTCGCCGACCACCTCGACCGTCGCGTCAACGCGATCGACCTGCTTGCGCTGGCGCCCGACCCGCCGCCGCGCTCGAACCTGCCGCTCACTCCGGTGACCGACCTCGAGCATCCGCGAGTACGGCGGGCCCGCCGCTACCGCACGCAGGTGCGGGTCTTCCTCACCCGGGGCGGCGTGCTGGTGCTCGGGCGTGGCCTGGGCGGCCGGTGGGAGGTCGGGCTCGAGGTCGACGAGGCGCGGCGCGGGCAGGGCCTGGGCCGGGAGCTCGCCGTGGCCGCGGCCGGGCTGGTGCCGGCCGGGCGCCGGCTGTGGGCGCAGGTCGCCCCGGGCAACGCGGCCAGCCTGCGGGCGTTTCTCGCGGCCGGCTACCGCCCGGTGGGGCAGGAAGCCCTCCTGGTCCAACGATGATCGGCGTCCTGCTCGCCGCGCTCTCCGCTCTCGTCTGGGGTACCGCGGACTTCGGCGGTGGTAAGGCCAGCCAGCGGGCGCCAGCGCTCACCGTCACGGTGATCTCGCAGCTGTTCGGCCTGCCGGTCCTCGCCGCCGCGCTGCTTCTGCTTCCCGGTGCGATCCACCTGACCGACCTGGCCTGGGGCATGGTCGCCGGC
>JBLNGJ010000699.1:0-4758 GCA_050264675.1 Micromonosporaceae bacterium | reverse complement strand
AGCAGCTGACCCGCCGGCGCGTAGATGGCGGCGCCCTCCCCCGGCACCAGGGCCGGGGCCACCGCCGCCAGCGCCCGGGCCTGTGCCGCCGGCAGCACGACGCCGGTGGCGGCGAGCGTGATCGCCGGCTCGACGACACGGTGCCACGGCAGGTGGCCCCACCGGCGGTGCACCTCACCGGCGCCGGCGACCACGCCCGGTACGCC
Organism: Micromonosporaceae bacterium; assembly: GCA_050264675.1. Classification (GTDB taxonomy): domain Bacteria; phylum Actinomycetota; class Actinomycetes; order Mycobacteriales; family Micromonosporaceae; genus JBLNGJ01. The sequence goes on along the minus strand of JBLNGJ010000699.1, from coordinate 4,552 downwards.
GATGCTCGGCCCGCCGATCATGTAGTTCATCGGGAGGTCGCCGAAGGTCACCTCGATCGGCATCATCGGCTCGGGCGTACGGTCGCCGTCCAGGCCGGGCCGGGCGCAGAAGAAGTCCAGGCAGGTCACCGACCCGGACGCCGCGTCGAAGTAGGTGGCGTAACCGCCACCGCCGACGCCGGTCAGCACGCTCTCACCCACGCAGGCGGCGAGCATCGCGGCGACCGCGGCGTCAGCCGCCGTGCCGCCTCCGGCGAGGACCCGCAGGCCAACCTCGACCGTGGCCGGATGACCGGCGGCGATCCCAGCCGGCACGTCGTCACCTCATCTCAGGTGCTCCGGCGGCTGCCGGCAGCCCAGTCCGCCTGGTTGAGCGCGGGTCCGGCCGGATAGCATCCGGCGACATGACCTCCGACACGGAGGCGGCCATCACCACGGGGTTCCCGCGGCGGGTCCGCGCCGGATACGCGAGCGGGTCCTTGGTGACCGGAGCGTTCGGAACCGTGCCCGGCCTGCTCCTTCTCCCGTACCTTACCGACACGCTCGGTGTGGCGGCCGGTCTGGCCGGGCTGCTGGTGCTGGCCCCGAAGGCGTGGGACGTCTTCGTCAACCCGTTGGCCGGGCGGCTGTCGGACCGTACCCGCAGCCGGTGGGGCGCCCGCCGGCCGTACCTGCTGGTGGCGGGCCTGGCCATGGCGCTGCTCTTCGCGTCCATGTTCGTCGGCATCTTCCGCGGCGGGGCCGGCGCCGCCTGGGTCAGCCTGGCCTTCGTCGCCACCGCCACCGCGTTCGCCTTCTTCCAGGTGCCCTACGTGGCGATGCCGGCCGACATGACCGAGGGCACCGGGTTGGCCGACCCGTACGGCGAACGGACCCGGATGATGACCTGGCGGGTGGCATTCCTGGCGATGACCATCCTGGTCTCCGGTGCGGTGGCGCCGTTGGTGGTCAAGGCGTTCGGCGGCGGCATTCCCGGGCACCGCAGCATGGGCATCTTCATCGCGATAATGATGATCATCGGTACGCTGACCGTCTTCCACACCACCCGGGACGCCCCGACCGGCGCCGTGGTGGAGAGCGAGCCCACGCTTCGCCGCCAGCTCAGCGTGGCCGCCGGGAACCGGCCGTTCCGGGTGCTTGTGGCCTGCTTCGTCGCGCAGGCGGCCGGCGTGGCCGCGATGCTCGCCGGGGTGCAGTTCTTCGCCCACCACGTGCTGCACAGCGACGACGCGACCACGCTGCTGTTCATCTGCGTGGTCGGGCCGGCCATCCTGGTCATGCCGGCGTGGAACCGCATCGGTGAGCGGGTGGGCAAGCTGCGCGGCTACGTGGCCGCGTCGCTGCTGCTCACCATCGCCACGTTCGCGCTGGTCGCCGCGCCGTTGCTGCCGGTCGCGCTGGTCTACGTGGTCGTCGGCGCGATCGGTTGCGGGTACGCGGGGCAGCAGCTGTTCGGGCTGGCCATGCTGCCCGACTGCATCGCCTACGACACCGCGCGCACCGGGCGTCGCCAGGCCGGCGTCTTCACCGGACTGTGGACCGCCGGGGAGACTCTGGGCCTCGCCCTGGGCCCGGGCATCTTCGGGATCACCCTGCAGGCGTTCGGGTACGTGCCGAGCACCTCCGGCGCCCCGGCACCGCAGACGGCGCACGCCGAGCTCGGCGTGCTGCTCGGGTTCACCGTCGTCCCGGGCATCGTGGTGGCGCTCGCGTTGCTGTTCCTGCGCGCATACGACCTCTCGGCGGAACGCCTGGCCGGCATGGCCCAGCCGACCGCCACCTGAGGGCGACGCGTTTCGCTCGCGACTGCGGGCTCGCTGCGCCCGATCCGCGGCAAACCCGCCCGGATGTCGTTACCGGGTGCGGGCCCGCTGGCGTGGTTGTCTGACGGCGTGGCACCTACCCCGACCTACCGGCTCGTACGTCGGGCGGCGCCGGCGATGCCGTCGCCGACATTGGATGCGGCGCAGGCCGCCGCGGTGGCGCACCGGCACGGTCCGCTGCTCGTGCTCGGCGGGCCGGGCACCGGCAAGACGACCACGCTGGTCGAAGCGGTGGCGGCGCGGGCGGCCGAGGGGCTCGAGCCGGACCGCATCCTGGTGCTCACGTTCGGGCGCCGGTCGGCCGCGGCGCTGCGCGACCGCATCGAGGCCCGCCTCGGCCGGGGGGTCGCGGGCGGCTCCGCCACCATGACCGAGCCGGTCGTGCGTACCTTCCCCGGCTACGCCTTCGGCCTGCTGCGCCGGGCCGCCGCCGAGGCCGGGCAGCCCGCGCCGCGCCTGCTCACCGGTGCCGAGCAGGACGCCCTGATCCGGGAGATGCTGGCTGACCCGGCCGCGGCCGACCGGATCGGGTGGCCCGCCTCGCTACACCCGGCGCTGCGCACCCGCGCGTTCGCGACCGAGCTGCGCGACCTGTTGCTGCGGGCGGCCGAGCGGGCCATCGGCCCGCGTACGCTCGCCGACCTCGGTCGCGCCCACCGGCGCGAGGACTGGGTGGCGGCCGCCCGGTTCCTCCGCGAATATCAGCAGGTGCTGGCGTTGCGGGACGCCACAACGCGCGGCAGCGCCGGCTACGACCAGGCCGAGCTGGTACGTGCGGCCGGCGCGCTGCTCGTGGACGACGCGGCCCTGCTCGCCGCGGAACGCGAGCAGTACCGCCTCGTCTACGTTGACGAGCTCGCCGACACCGATCCGGCCCAGATGGATCTGCTCGGCCTCGTCGCCGGCGGCGGGGTGCCGGTGGTCGGGTTCGCCGACCCGGACTCGTCCACCTTCTCCTTCCGCGGTGCCGACCCGACCGGCGTGACCGACTTCACCGACCGGTTCCGCACCGCCACCGGCGAGGAGGCCCCGCGGATCGTCCTCGGCACCGGCTACCGGGCCCGGCCAGAGCTGCTCGCCGCGACCCGCCGGGTGGCTGGCCGGCTGCGCGGGCCGGTGACCCACCGGACGCTCGTGCCGGGCGTGGCCGAGGCCGCCGATCCGCTGCCCGCACTCGAGGTGTGCACGGTGCGTACGCTCGCGAGCGAGTCCGCTTACGTGGCGCACCGGCTGCGCGAGGCCCACCTCTACCACGGCGTCCCGTGGTCGCGGATGGCGGTCATCGTGCGGTCGCTGCGCCGCCAGCACGCGCCGCTACGCCGGGCGTTGGCCCAGGCCGGCGTGCCGACCACGACCACCGCCGACGACACGGCCCTGGCCGCCGTGCCGGCCGTGGCCCACCTGTTGCTGGTGCTGCGCTGCGCCCTGGACTACTCGGCGTTGGACGAGGAAGCCGCGGTCGCGCTGCTGCACTCACCGCTGGGCGGTGCCGACCCGCTGATCGAGCGTTCCCTGCGGCAGGCGCTGCGCTCGGTCGCGCTGGCCACCGGCGACCGGCGACCCTCCGGCGACCTGCTCGTGGCGGCGCTGCGCGACCCGACCGAGCTGCTGGTGGTGCCGGAGCGGTGGGCTCGTCCGGCTCGGCGGGTGGCCGACCTGCTGGTCGCCGCGCAGCAGGCCACCCAGGCCGCCGGAGCCACGCCGGAGAGCGTGCTGTGGGCGGTGTGGCGCACCAGCGGCCTGACCGAGCGATGGGCCGCGGCGAGCGCCCGCGGCGGGCCGCGGGGGGCTGCGGCCGACCGCGATCTCGACGCGGTGATGGTGCTCTTCGACGCGGCGGCCACGTTCACCGACCGGCTGCCCGGCGCCCGGATCGACGCCTTCCTCGACCACCTGCTCGACCAGCAGCTGCCGATTGACACGCTGGCCGCGACGGCCGAGCGCGGCGAGGCGGTCCGCGTGCTCACCGCCCACGCGGCGAAGGGCCTCGAGTGGGACGTGGTCGTGGTCACCGGCGTGCAAGAGGGCGTCTGGCCGGACCTGCGGCTGCGCGGCAGCGTGCTCGGTTCCGAGCGGCTGGTCGACATTGCGGCCGGTCGAGCCACCGGCACCGCCTCGCAGGTCTCGGCGTTGCTCGACGAGGAGCGGCGGCTCTTCTACGTGGCCTGCACCCGGGCCCGGCGCTCCCTGCTGGTCACCGCGGTCGACGCGAGCAGCGCCGGCGACGGCGCCGGCGAGGAACAACCCAGCCGCTTCCTCAACGAGCTAGCCGAGGCCCAAGCCGAGCCGGCCCCCGCCGAGCCGGGTCCCGCGCGAGCGGAGCGAGCGCCAGCCGGCGCAGCGCAAAGATTCCGGCCGCTCACGTTGCCCAGCTTCGTGGCCGAACTGCGAGCGGTCGCCGCCGACGAGGCGAGCAGCCCGGCCCGGCGCCGGGCGGCCGCGGCGCAACTCGCCGCCCTCGCCCGGGCCGGCGTGCCCGGCGCCGACCCGGACGAATGGTGGGGCCTGCGTCCGCTCTCCGACGAGCGGCCGCTGGTCGACCCGGGCCAGCCGGTCCGGGTGTCACCCTCCACAGTGGAGAGCGTGCAGCGGTGTGGGCTGCGGTGGCTGCTGGAGCGGCACGGCGGCAGCGAGCCGGCGACCGCCCGGCAGGGCATCGGCAACCTGGTGCACTCCGCGGCCATGCTGGCCGAGGAGGCAGCGGGCAATCCGGACGTGCTGCACGACTT
>JBLNGJ010000698.1:0-8184 GCA_050264675.1 Micromonosporaceae bacterium | reverse complement strand
CATGGCGCAGTGACCCAGCGGAAGCCAGCTACGAGTGGTACGCCTCGACTTCGACCTCGACCAGGTGGTCCGGGTGCAGCAGCCGGCCCACCACCACCAGCGTGGTCGCCGGCTTCACGGTGGCGAAGATGTCGCCGTGCACCCGGCAGACCGCATCGGCGTCGTCGGCGTTGACCACGTACATCCGCGTGCGCACGACATCGTCGAGCGTGGCTCCGGCGGCGATCACGCCGTCCAGGGCGATCTCGAACGCCTGGGCGGCCTGCGCCGCGGCGTCGCCCACGTGGGTCACGACTCCATCCACAGTGGACGTGCAGCCGGCCGTAACCACCCAGCCGCCGGCGCCCACCGCGCGGGAGTAGCCGTAGCGTTCTTCCCACGGACCACCGGAGCTGACCCTCTTCACGCTCATCTGACTCCCTCCGCGAGAACGGCCAGCGCCTCGGCGACCGTGAACGCGCCGGCCAAGATGGCCTTTCCGGTGATCACGCCTTGCACACCCTCGGCTTCCAGGGCAGCCAGGGCGCGCAGATCGTCCAGTGTGGAGACGCCGCCGGAGGCGATCACCGGCGCGTCGGTCTGGGTGCACACCTCCCGCAACAGGTCAAGGTTGGGGCCACCCATCGCGCCGTCGCGGACCACGTCGGTCACCACGTACCGGGCGCAGCCGGCCTTGTTCAGCCGCTCGAGCGCCGTATGGACGTCGCCGCCATCGCCGGCCCCGCCACGCGCGGCGAGCATGCGGCCGCGCACGTCCAGGCCGACCGCCACCCGTTCGCCGTGCTCGCCGACGACCCGGTCACACCACTGTGGATCGTGCAGGGCCGCCGTCCCGACGATGATCCGGGCCGCGCCGGTGGCCAGCGCGGCGACCAACGTGGCCTCATCGCGGACGCCGGCGGAGAGCTCGACCGACACATCGAGGCGACCGATGATGTCGCGCAGCAGCTCGATGTTCGAACCGCGGCCGAACGCCGCGTCGAGGTCGACCAGGTGGATCCACGCGGCCCCATCCCGCTGCCAGGCCAGCGCCGCCGCGAGCGGGTCGCCCCCGTCGATCGACAACCCGGCCGCGACATCGACCGCGGGCAGCAGCGTGAGCGCCATCACACCCTCCGGTCGAAGGCGACCACCACGAGCACCGGCAGAAGCAGCAGCACGAGCAGCGACAGGCCGATCCGGGTCGGCCAGGCATCGATGAGGTACCACACCAGGGCGAGCAGCCCCAGCGCCACCCCGGCCGCCGCGGCCCGCTGCCCGGGGCTGCGCCGGCCCAGCAGCCAGGCCCGGCGCCGTTCCGGTGGCGCCAGCCGGCGCAGCAGCGCCCGCCGCCGCGCCCGCCGGTTCGCCACCCGCAACCGGATCGCCTCGGCCCGGGCTCGGGCCGCCTCGCGCTCGGCCCGCCGCCGGGCCCGCTCCCGGCTCACCCGGTGTCCACTGTGGCCGGGGAAGCAGGGGCACCGTAATATCGCGGAAACGTTAATACGGTGCCCGTGCTTGCACCCGGGCGGTCAAGGCGGGTCGGCACGGCACGAGCATACGTCCACCCCGATAGCTTCCGCTGGCGCCGTCGTCGCACATAGGCTCGACCGTGTGACCGCGGTGCTGCCCCTCTTCGCGCTGAGCACCGTGTTGTTCCCCGGTCTGGTGCTGCCGCTGCACGTGTTCGAGGAGCGCTACCGGGCCCTGGTCCGCACCGTGGTCAACGTGCCGGCCGGCACGACCCAGGAGTTCGGTGTGGTGGCCCTCGAACGGGGCTGGGAGGTCGACGAGCCCGCACCGTCGGCGATGCTTGCCAGCCGACCATGGGCTCAGTCGGTCAGCCTCTACCCGGTGGGCTGCACCGCGGAGGTGCGCGAGGTCACCGAGCATCCGGACGGCCGCTACGACCTGGTGACGGTGGGGCGCAACCGGTTCGAGATCGTCCGCATGCTGCCGGACGAGACCCCGTACCCCCGGGCCGAGATCCGTTACCTGCCCGAGCCTTCGGCCGCCGACGGCGAGGCCGACCGTCTCGCGCCGGGCGTCCTCGCCGCCTTCCGCACCTATCTGCGGCTGATCCGCACCGAGGAGGTCAGCGAGCAGCTGCCGGATGATCCGACGGTGCTGTCCCACCTGATCGCGGCGACCGCCGCGCTGACCCTGGCCGACCGGCAACGCCTGCTCGCCGCGCCCGACACCCCGGCCCGGCTGCGGGCCGAGCTGCGCCTGTTGCACCGCGAGGCCGGCCTGCTGCGTCAGGTCAGGGCGGTGCCGGTGGCGCTCTCCGAGCTGCCGGCGCGGCCCGGACCGAACTGATCGGTCTCCGCCGGCGGCTCCGGCGCCACCGGTACGGGCTCGGGCCCACGCAACGACGCGTAGTTCGAGAACCCGGCCAGGCTGGTGTAGCAGAACACCGCGGCCAGCGCGGGCGCCGCCGCCACTCCGGTCAGCCGCGGCAGCCAGGCCTCGTGCGGGTCGAGGCCGGTGATGCGCAGCCCGAGCGGCGCCTGCACGCGCGCGCCGATCGGGGCGGCCAGGCGCAGCCGGTTGAGTTCGGCCAGGTCCAGCTGATGCCCGAACCACCAGGCAATCCACGCGGCGCCCAGGCACCCGACGGTGAGCGCGACCAGCATCACCGGTCCGCGATGGCGGCGCAGGGTCCAGGCCAGGATTCCGAAGAGCAACCCGGCGGCCAGCCCGAGCAACAGGAACCAGCCGTCGGCGGCGATCGGCTGCTCAGGTTCGGTGTCGGCGTAGACGAACCCGCCGTCGACCTTGATCAACGCGATCCGCGGCGCCAGCGTGCTCCACAGCCAGCCCAGCCCGAATCCGGACGCGGCAATGCCCGCGGCCACAGCCAGCGGCGTCAGCGCAGCCCAGCGCGTACGGTCGGGGTCCACCGGCCGATCCTGCCATGCCGGGCGCGAGTCGCGACCGGCCGGTGTCGGTGGCCGGGGCTAGGCTCGCCTTCGGCACGCCGACTGGGGGCGACGGCCGGGGGTTCGAAGGAGGTGGGGAGGGCCTTGGGTGGCTCGTTCGTGCATCTGCACGTCCACACCGAGTACTCGATGCTCGACGGTGCCGCCCGCCTGCGCCCACTCTTCGCCGAGACCGCCCGCATGGGCATGCCCGCGCTGGCCATGACCGACCATGGCAACCTCTTCGGCGCCTACGACTTCTACCGCCAGGCCACCGCGGCCGGCATCAAGCCGCTGATCGGCAGCGAGCTCTACGTCACCCCCGGCACCTCGCGCTTCGACAAGACCCGGGTCCGCTGGGCCGACGGCGGGGAGAACGACGTCTCCGGCGGTGGCGCGTACACCCACCTCACCGTGCTCGCCACCGACGCGGCCGGGCTGCACAACCTGTTCCGGTTGAGCTCTCTGGCCAGCCTCGAGGGCTACTACTACAAGCCCCGGGCCGACCGGGAGCTGCTCCAGCAGTACGGGAAAGGCCTGATCGCAACCACCGGCTGCCCCTCCGGCGAGGTGCAGACCTGGCTGCGCATCGGCGACTTCGAGCGGGCCTGCGCGGCCGCCGGCGAGCTGCGCGACATCTTCGGGCCGGGCAACTTCTACCTCGAGCTGATGGACCACGGGTTGGAGATCGAGCGCCGGGTACGCGACGACCTGCTCCGCCTGGGCCGCCGCCTCGACCTCACCCCGGTGCCGACGAACGACCTGCACTACACGTACGCGGCCGACGCCGACGCCCATGAGGTGCTGCTGTGCGTGCAGTCGGGCACCACCATGGCCGACCCGAAACGGTTCAAGCTCGACGGGCGCGACTACTACCTGAAGTCGCCGGAGGAGATGCGGGCGATCTGGGACGGGCAGCTGCCCGGCGGCTGCGACACCACGCTGGAGATCGCCGAGCGGATCGGCGACTACGCCCCCGTCTTCGCCGCTCGTAACCTCATGCCGCAGTTCCCGGTGCCGCCCGGGGAGACCGAGGAGACGTGGCTGCGCAAGGAGGTGGCGCGCGGGCTGACCGCCCGGTTCCCGGCCGGCGTGCCGGCCGAGCACCGCGCCCGGGCCGAGTACGAGCTCGACGTGGTCTGCCAGATGGGCTTCCCGGGCTACCTCCTCGTCGTGGCCGACCTCTGCGGGTACGCGCGGCGCGAGGGCATCCGGGTCGGACCCGGGCGCGGCTCCGCCGCGGGCGCCGTCATCTGCTACGCGTTGGGGATCACCGAGCTGGACCCGATCGCGCACAAGCTGCTCTTCGAGCGCTTCCTGAACCCGGAGCGCGTCTCGATGCCCGACATCGACCTCGACTTCGACGAGCGCCGGCGGGGCGACATGATTCGCTACGCGACGGAGAAGTACGGCGAGGCCCGGGTCGCCCAGATCATCACGTACGGGACGATCAAGGCGAAGGCTGCGATTAAGGACGCGGCCCGGGTGCTCGGCTACCCGTTCGCCCTCGGCGATCGGACCACCAAGGCGATGCCCCCCGCGGTCATGGGCAAGGACGTGCCGCTGACCGGCATCTTCGACCCGCAGCACCCCCGCTACCCGGAGGCGGCCGAGTTCCGCGCGCTCTACGAGTCCGACCCCGACGTGACCCGGGTCGTCGACACCGCGAAGGGGCTGGAGGGGCTCAAGCGGCAGTGGGGCATCCACGCCGCCGGCGTGATCCTCTCCGGCGAGCCGTTGATGGATGTCGTGCCGATCCACAAGCGCGACCAGGACGGCGCGATCATCACCCAGTGGGACATGGGCGCGTGCGAGTCCATTGGCCTGCTCAAGATGGACTTCCTCGGGCTGCGCAACCTGACCGTGATGGACGACTGCCTGGTCAACATCAAGGACAACCGCGGCGTCGAGGTGGTGCTCGAGCAGCTCGCGCTCGATGACCGCAAGACCTACGAGCTGCTCGCCCGCGGCGACACGCTCGGGGTGTTCCAGTTCGACGGCGGCCCGATGCGCTCGCTGCTGCGCTCGATGGCGCCCGACAGCTTCGACGACATCTCCGCCGTCAGCGCCCTCTACCGACCCGGCCCCATGGGCGCCAACGCCCACAACGACTACGCCGACCGTAAGAACAACCGCAAGCCGGTGGTGCCGATCCACCGCGAGCTGGCCGAGCCGCTGGCCGACATCCTCGACGAGACCTATGGGCTCATCGTCTACCAGGAGCAGGTCATCGCGATCGCCCAACGGGTGGCCGGCTACTCGGTCGGCAAGGCCGACCTGCTGCGCCGGGCCATGGGCAAGAAGAAGAAGGAGATCCTGGACAAGGAGTTCGGACCCTTCGCGGCGGGCATGCGGGCCAACGAGTACAGCGACGACGCGATCCGCACACTGTGGGACATCCTCGTCCCGTTCTCCGACTACGCGTTCAACAAGTCGCACACCGCCGCGTACGGTCTGGTCTCCTACTGGACGGCGTACCTGAAGGCGAACTACCCGGCGGAGTACATGGCCGCGCTGCTGACCAGCGTCGGCGATGACAAGGACCGCTCGGCGGTCTACCTGGCCGAGTGCCGGCGGATGGGCATCCGGGTGCTGCCGCCCGACGTGAACGCGTCGGCGGCCCGCTTCGCCTCGGTCGGCGATGACATCCGGTTCGGCCTGGCCGCGGTGCGCAACGTCGGCACCAACGTGGTCGAGTCGATCATGCGGGCGCGCCGGGAGAAGGGCGCCTTCACCGACTTCTACGACTTCCTCCGCAAGGTCGACGCGGTGGTCTGCAACAAGAAGACGATCGAGTCGCTGATCAAGGCGGGTGCGTTCGACTCGCTCGGACACCCGCGGCGCGGGCTGCTCGCCGTCCACGCCGACGCGATCGACTCCTTCCTCGAGGTCAAGCGCAACGAGGCGGTCGGCCAGTTCGACCTGTTCGGGGCGATGTTCTCCGACGCCGACGCGGCCAGCGCCGGCCTAATCGTCACGCCGGCCATCCCGCCCGGCGAGTGGGACAAAGCCGACCGGCTCGCCTTTGAGCGGGAGATGCTCGGGCTCTACGTCTCCGACCACCCGCTGCGCGGCCTGGAGCAGGTGCTCTCGGCCGCCGCCGACCACTCGGTCGCCGCCCTGGCCGAGGAGGGCGTGGTGCCCGACGGCCAGGTGGTCAACCTCGCCGGCATCCTCTCCGGGGTGCAGCGGCGGATCACCAAGCAGGGCCGGGTGTGGGCGTCGGCGACCCTGGAGGATCTCGACGGCGCCGTTGAGGTGCTCTTCTTCCCCAACACGTACGAGCAGGTCGGGCAGTACGTCGCCGAGGACGCCATCGTGGTGGTGCGGGGCCGGCTGGACCGCCGGGACGAGGCACCCCGGCTGATGGCGATGGACCTCGCGTTGCCCGACCTCGCGCGGGCCGACGAGGTGAAGCCGGTGGTGCTGAACCTGCCGCCCTCGCGCTGCACGCCGCCGCTGGTCGAGCGGCTCAAGGAGGTGCTGGCCAGCCACCCGGGTCAGGCCGAGGTGCATCTCAAGCTGGTCAACGGCGGCCGGGCCACGCTGCTGCGGCTGGGGCCGCTGCGGGTCTCGCCGACCACGGCCCTCATGGCCGACCTGAAGGCGCTGTTGGGGCCGAGCGCGTTCGCCGGCTGACCGTTAAAGTACGGCTCGTCGCGCAACCGCAACGGCGGCGGAGGTCGGATGATCGCGGTGAGGTGGGGCTCGGCCACGCACGCCGGTCGGGTGCGCCCTACCAATGAGGACCGCAGCCACGCCAAGCCACCCGTCTTCGTGCTCGCCGACGGCATGGGTGGGCACGCGGCCGGGGAGGTGGCGAGCCAGCTCGCCGTGGATGAGTTCCGCCGCCTCACCGAGCCGCTGAAGTCCGCCGACGTCCGGGCCGCGGTCGACCGGGCCAACGCCGCGATCCTCGACGCGGCCAAGCACTCGGAGTCCTACCGCGGCATGGGTACCACCCTGGTCGCCCTGATACTGGTGACCGAGTCCGGTAAGGACCGCCTGCTCGGCGTGAACCTCGGCGACTCCCGCCTCTACCGGTGCCGGGCCGGCGCGCTGGAACAGCTCAGCGTCGACCACTCCCAGGCCCAGGAACTGGTCCAGGCTGGCGTGATCACCGCCGACGAACGGGGCACCCATCCGCTGAGCAACGTGCTCACCCGGGCGTTGGGGCACGGCTCGAACCCGCAGGCCGACTACTGGCTGCTCGACCCGGCGCCGGGCGACCGGTTCCTGCTCTGCAGCGACGGGCTCACCGCCGAGCTGCCCGACCACCGCATCCGCACCGTCCTCAGTGGATCCGAGGGTCCCGACGCGGCCGCCGCCGAACTGGTACGGCTCGCCGTCCAGGCCGGCGGGCGCGACAACGTCACCACGGTGGTGGTGGACGTCGCGCGTGAAGCACGGGCACCGTATTAACGCTGAGACGTTAATACGGTGCCCGTGCTTGCAAAAAAACGGGTCAGCGGACGAACGGCGAGATGATCACGCCGGCCGCTTCCAGCCAGGCCTGGCGGGTGGCGGCGGAGATCATCGCGTACTCGATGGACGAGCCGGTCTCGAGCACCGGGTCGTAGGGCACCACCGCGACGGCCCGGGTGCGGGTGGCGAAGTGGCGGGCCAGGTCGCCGATGAGCGGCGACGGGCGCGGCGTCGGCAGCGAGAGCAGGGTGACCGCGTTGCTGACCAGCTCACCCATGCCCGAGTCGACGAGCAGGTCGAGCATCCAGTCGGCGGTGAACGCGGCGTCCTCGCGGGGCACGCTGGTGATCACGAGCTGGTCGGCCGCCTGCAGCACGGTCTGCCAGTTGGCGCTCTCCACGTTGTTGCCGGTGTCGACGCAGATCACCTCGTGGGTGCGGCGCATCAGCTCGATGAGCCGCCGGACCGTGTGCGGGTCGAGCCGGCGGGCGAAGCGCGGATCCTCGTCGCTGGCGAGCACGTCGTAGGAGCCGTCGGAGGCGTGCCGCAGGAAGTCGTCCATGCGCGCGGCCAGGGCGGTGCCGCTGTGCGACTCGACCTCGGCGAGCTCGGCCACCAGATGGCGGATGGTGCGGGCGTGGCGGGCACTGCCGGCGCGCAGGCCGAGCGTGCCGCGCAGCTCGTTGTCGTCCCACGCGACCACGCCGCGACCACGGACGCTGCCGATGGTCGCCGCGGCGAGCACGGTGGCCGTGGTCTTGTGTACGCCGCCCTTGGGGTTGGCGAAGGCGATCACCCGCGGACCGCCGAGATCCTGGCGCAGCACGTTGATGATCTTGTCGTTGGTGCCGGTGGCCGG
>JBLNGJ010000697.1:0-16842 GCA_050264675.1 Micromonosporaceae bacterium | reverse complement strand
CTGCGCCAGCGCGGCGTGGTCGAGACCGCCGGCCGCAACGGCACCCGGGTGCGGGCCCGGCCGCCGGTCGTGGCGCTGCGCATGCCGATCCGGATCGAACCGACCCCCGGCGTCGCCGACGTCTCGGCCGGCGAACCCCACCGAGCGCTGTTGCCCGCACTCGGTTCCCGGCTGCGCCGCCTCGCCGCCGCCGCCGGCGACCCGATCGGCTACGCCCAGTCGGGTCCATGGCCGGAGCTGATGGCACTCGGCCGGGACCGGCTCGGCCGCGACGGCGTACCGGTCGAGCAGGCCGCGGTGACCGTCACCTCCGGCGCCCTCGACGCGATCGAACGCCTGCTCACCGCGCACCTGCGCCCGGGCGACCGGGTGGGAGTCGAAGATCCGGGCTGGGCCAACCTCATCGACCTGGTCGCCGCCCTGGGCCTGGTGCCGGTGGCGATGCCGGTCGACGCGGAGGGCCCCACAGTGGACGGGTTACGGACGGCCCTGGACGCCGGCACCGCTGCGCTGGTGGTGACCAGCCGGGCCCAGAACCCGACCGGCGCGGCCGTCTCGGCCGGACGGGCCGCCGCCCTGCGGCGCCTCCTCGCCGCCCGGCCGCAGGTGCTGTCCATTGAGGACGATCACGCTGCCGAGCTAGCCGATGTGCCGCTCGCCCCGCTGGCCGAGCCGGGTCGGTCGTGGGCGTTCGTCCGCTCGGTCTCCAAGCCATTCGGGCCGGACCTGCGCCTGGCCCTGCTCGCCGGCGATGAGGCGAGCATCGCCCGGGTCGAGGGGCGCATGCGCCTGGGCGCCGGTTGGGTCTCCACCCTGTTGCAGCGGCTGGTGGTGGAGATCTGGCGCGACCCCCAGGTCACCGAGGCGGTGCGCCGGGCCCGCGGTGAGTACGCGCTGCGTCGCGAGGCGCTGCTGGCCGCCCTCGCCACCCGGGGCGTGCCGGCGCTGGGCCGTACTGGCATCAACGTCTGGGTGCCGGTCGCCGACGAGTCGGCCGCGCTGGCCGTCCTGCGCGAGCGGGGCTGGGCCGCCGCCCCCGGTTCGCGCTACCGGTTGGCGAGCCCGCCCGGGCTGCGGCTGACCGTGAGCACGTTGGCAGCCTCCGATGTGGACGCTCTCGCCGATGCGCTCGCGGCGGCGGTGTCCGCCCGCCACGGCGCGCTGGCCGGCCTCACCCGCTGAGCTAGCTGCGTGGCGGCAGCTTGACCACGCTGACGAAGAAGTCGTCGATGCGGCGCACCACGTTGATGAAACAGTCGAAATCGACTGGCTTGGTCACATAGGCGTTGGCGTGCAACTGGTAGCTGCGCAGGATGTCCTCGTCGGCCTGGGATGTGGTCAGCACCACCACCGGAATCTGGTGCAGCTCCTGGTCACCCTTGATCTCGGCGAGCACCTCGCGGCCGTCGCGGCGGGGCAGGTTGAGGTCGAACAGCACCAGGTCGGGGCGCACGGCGTCGCGGTAGCGGCCCTGCCGGCGCAGGTAGGCCAGGGCCTCGTCGCCGTCGGAGACGACGTTGAGCCGGTTGGTCACCTTGTGTTCGGCGAGCGCTTCACGGGTCATGAGCACGTCACCGGGATCGTCCTCGACCAGCAGAACCTCGATCGGCGTCGCCCCGGGATTGGCTTGCTCGCTCATCAGACGGGCTCCTCCGCTCCAAGTGGTTGCGCCGGATCCGTGACCTGCTCCGTTGTGGAGTACCCGTCCGGCTGCTCGCCGACACCTTCGGGTGCGGCTGGGACGGCGGGTTCGGCAGGCGGAGCGGGCACCGTGAACCGGATCGCGGCACCGCCCTTGTGGTCGGTGTCGATCCAGATCGTGCCGCCATGGTACTCGACGATCTTCTTGGCGATGGCCAGGCCGATGCCCGTGCCGGGATACGCATCCCGCGCGTGCAGTCGTTGGAAGATGACGAATACCTTCTCGGCGAACTCCGGTTCGATGCCGATGCCGTTGTCCACACAACTGATCTCGTAGCAGTCGCCGAGCCGCCGGGCCGACAGGTGCACCCGGACCGGCTGGTTGGCCCGGCGGAACTTCACCGAGTTGTTCACCAGGTTGCTCAGCAGCGTGGCGAGGAGCGGTTCCTCGCCGTGGACCACGGGCAGGTCGGACCAGGTCAACTCCGGCGCCGGTTCGGTCGTCGGATCGAGCTGACCGGCCACCTCGGCGGCGACGCGTTCCAGGTCGACCAGGCCGAACCCGATGGTGGCCCGGCCGATGCGGGAGAACGCCAGCAGGTCGTTGATGAGCCGCTGCATCCGCTGCGCCCCGTTGACGGCGAAGGCGATGTACTGGTCGGCCCGTTCGTCGAGCTGGCCGGCGTAGCGGCGCTGCAGCAGCTGGCAGAAGCTCGCCACCTTGCGCAGCGGCTCCTGCAGGTCGTGGGAGGCGACATAGGCGAACTGCTCGAGGTCGCGGTTGGACCGGGTGAGCTCGGCGGCCTGCTGCTCGAGCTGCGCAACGGCAACCTCGACCTGGGCCCGGGCCCGGCTGACCTCGGCCAGGTCGGCGTAGATCTGCCGACGCAGTCCGTCGATGTCGCGGGCGAGCGTGGTCAGTTCCGGCGGCCCAGTGGTCGTGATCCTTTGCTCGTAGTTGCCGGCGGCGACGAAGCGCACCTGAGCGGCGAGGTCGGTGACCGGACGGGTGACCGCGCGTTGCAGCACGAGGATGAGCCCGACGCCGCCCACGATGACCACCACCGCCGCGATAAGCAACACGGTCAGCAGGATCGTGCCGGAGCTGCGGATGGCCGACACCGACTCGTCGCGGACGGTTTGCATGCTCGCCTGCAGGTCGTTCACCGCATCGCGGACGCCCTCGAAACGCCGCGGTGCCTCGCCGGCCAGAAACGCTTGGGCCGCCTGGGGTCCGTCGGCGCGCATGCGGGCGATGGCCGGCTCGGCGACGGTTGCCCGCCACTCCTCGGCCAGCCGGGTCACCGTGCGGAGTCGATTCTTGATCTCCGCGTTCGCGGCGGGGCTCGCCTCGATCGCCGCCGTCGCCTCCCGCTCGGCCGACAGGCCGGAGGTGTACGGGGCCAGATCGGCTTCGGTGCCGCGCAGCACGAAGCCCCGCATGCCGGTCTCCTCGTCCAGCAGCGCCTTGAGCAGGTTGTTGGACGCGGTCCGCATCGGACCGATCGAGTTGAGCAGGTTGTCGAGCTGGCCGCGGTTGGCCGCGGCGGTCGTGGTGGCTCCCGCCGCCAGCAGGGTGATGCTGCCGATCACCAGGAGGCAGAGCGCGAACACCCGGTGGCGCAGCGTCCACTTCGGATTCATTCGCCGCCCTCGCCCTGGCCGACCACGAGCATCGCCACGTCGTCGGCGAGCGGGCCGCCATTGGACTGCTCGGCGCGGGCCACGAGCCAGCCCGGCAGATCGGCCCGGGTCACCCCCCGGCACTCGGCGCTGCCGAGCAGCCCGCACAGTCCGTCCACATCCAGGCGCTGGTCCTGGCGGCCGGTGCGTCCCTCGATCAGCCCGTCCGTGTAGAGCAGCAGCGACCATCGGGTCGGGTCCAGCGGCACGGTGGAGGCCGGGCGCTGGGCATCGCGGAAGACACCCAGCAGCGGACCGTGGCTCGCCGGCGCTACCCGTACGCCGTCCGCATCGAGCAGCAACGGCGGCGGATGGCCGGCGAGCCGCACCGTGGCCTGCGCCCGAGCCAGGTCAACGGTGACCATGGCGAGCGTGGCGAAGATCTCGGGCGAGCGGCGTTCGCTGGTCAGCACATGCTCGATCGCCGAGATCACCTCGCCGTCGGGCACACCGGCGAGCACCAGGGCCCGCCAGGCCACTCGGAGTTCAACCCCGAGCGCCGCCTCGTCGACCCCGTTTCCGCACACGTCTCCGACCATCAAGGCAACCCGATCGGGCGTGGTCTGCACCACGTCGTAGAAGTCGCCCCCGAGCAGGGCGCTGTGCCGGCCCGGCAGGTAGAACGGGTGCACCGCGAGCGCGTCCGTCTGCAGCAGCGGCTGGGGCAGCAGGCCGCGCTGCAGCCGCCGCGACTCCTGCTGCAGGACCTCCACATCGTGCAGCCGCCGCGCGTTCTCATCGGCCCGCTTGCGCTCCACCGCGTAGCGCAGCGCCCGGCCGAGCAGCACGCCGTCGACCTGACCCTTGATCAGGTAGTCCTGCGCCCCTTCGGCGACGGCGGCCGCACCGAGGTGGTCATCGCCCAGACCGGTGAGCACGCAGACCGCGGCCCGCTGGACCTGAGCCAGCACCCGGCGCAGCCCGTCCAAGCCCTGCGCGTCGGGCAGGCCGAGGTCGAGCAGCACGCAGTCGGCCTCGGCGAGGCCGGCACGGGCCTGGCCGAGCGTCGGCGCGACCGCGAGCTCAACGTCCACGCCGGCCTCCTCGAGCAGCTCGCGGACGAGGAAGGCATCGGCGTCGTCGTCCTCGATGAGCAGCACCCGCAGCCGTTGCGGCGCGCTGAGGGAGCGCGCCAGCGTTTTGCTGGAGTCCGGTTGCACCGGCAGCACCGACACGTGTCTCATCCTGCCCGAGGTTGCTGATGAGTGACTGGCATCGCCTGCCCGATGGTGCCGCAGAAGCCGGCGAGTGACAACCGGATCCGTAGCCGGCCGCCCGGCTGGGGGTGGCTCAACTCACAAAGAGCCTGCTGGCTATAGGCGCCCACCCGCTGCGGAATCCGAAGAGAGCCGCTGGGCCAGATAGATCGGCACGATGGAGAGCAGGATCAGGGCCGCGGCGACCACATTGATCACCGGTGCCTGGTTGGGCCGGAACACGTTGTTGAAGATCCAGATTGGCAGCGTCTGTATCCCCGGCCCGGCCGTGAACGTGGTCACGATGATCTCATCGAATGAGAGCGCGAAGGCGAGCAGGCCGCCAGCGAAGAGGGCCGAGCGGATCAACGGAAACGTGACGTAGCGGAATGTCTGGAACGTGTCCGCGCCGAGGTCGGCGCTGGCCTCCTCGAAGTTGCCGCCGAGCCGGCGCAGCCGGGCCAGCACGTTGTTGTAGACCACGACCACGCAGAACGTGGCGTGCCCGACGACGACCCAGAAGAGTCCCTTCTCCACTCCGAGGGGCTTGATGACCGACTGGTACGCGCTGGCGAGCGCGATGCCGGTGACGATGCCGGGCAGCGCGATCGGCAGCACCACCAGCAGCGAGATGGCCTCGCGCCCGAAGAAGCGGAACCGCGCCACCGCGAACGCGACCATGCTGCCGAGCACCAGCGCGATCGCGGTGGCCCCCAGCCCGGTCTGCACCGAGGTCCACAGCGCGTCCCGGGCGCCCTGGTTCTGCCACGCGCGGGCCCACCACTGCCCGGTCCAGCTCGGCGGCGGCCAGGCGAACGTCCGGTCGGCGTTGAACGAGTTGACCAGCACGATCAGCAGCGGCACGTAGATGAAGGCCAGCCCGAGCGCCATCGCGCCGCGCAGCAGCCACCGGGTCAGCGGTGTGAGCGTCATGTCCGGGCCCCACTCATAGCTGGTCCAACGCTCCGGACCGGCGCACCGCGACCAGGTAGCCGATCATGACGGCCACCGGGATCGCGGCGAGCGCGGCCGCGAACGGCAGGTTGTTGGCGTTACCGATGTTGGCGTAGACCAGGTTGCCGATCAGCTGGGTCTTACCCCCGACGATCTGCACCGTGATGTAGTCGCCCAGGGAGAGCGAGAAAGTGAAGATCGAGCCGGCGATGACCGACGGGACGATCATCGGCAGGATGACTGACCGGAACGTGCGGCCGGCCCGGGCGCCGAGGTCGGCCGAGGCCTCCACCAGGGAGTTGGGCAACCGGTCCAGGCCGGCGTAGACCGGCAGGATCATGTACGGCAGCCACAGGTAGGCCAGCACCAGCACCGTCGCGGAGAGGCCATAGCCCGGTCCGTGGCCGGGACCGCCGAGCAGCCAGTCCACCGGCCCGCCGTTGGCCAGCATGACCCGCCACGAGTACGCCTTGACCAGGTAGCTGGCCCACAGGGGGGTGAGGATGGCGATCACGAGGGCGCTGCGTACCCGGGGTGAGGCGACCTTGGCCATGAAGAACGCCATCGGCAGCGCGATGATCGTGTCGATGACGGTCACCGCCGCCGCCACGCCGACGCTGCGCAGCGCGACGGTGCGGTAGACCGGTTCGCCGAGGATGGTGCGGAAGTTCGCGAGGCTCGGCTGGCGGACCAGCTCGCCGGTGAAGGTGTCGACCGTCCACAGTGATGACACGAGCAGCACGGCGAGCGAGCCGAGGTAGGCCACCACCAGCCACGCCATCGGGGCCGAGAGCAGCAGACCCAATCGCACCCAGCCCCGCCCATGCAGCCAGGCGGCGGTGCGCCGCAGCGGCCCTCCGACGCTGCCGCCGGAGGACACGTCTGCGGTGGAGGACATCACCGACTGAATCAGCCCTTGATGGTGGTCCAGGCCTGGGTCCAGGCCGCGTAATCCTTACAGGTCACGTTGGTGCGACCGTCCAGGCACTGAGCGATGGGCGTGTTCCAGTACCAGACCTTGTTGAAGTACGCCTCGTCGCTGGCGTGGTAGGTGGTGCAGAAGTTCGGGTCGCCGCTGAGCTCGGCCGCCTTGGCGCAGGCCTTGCTGTTCGACGGTGCTTCACCGAACCAGGCGGCCACCCCGCCGTTGGCGTCCGGGGAGATGATGTTGTTCATCCACAGGTACGCGCAGTTGGGGTGCTTGGCCTTGGCCGAGACCATCCAGGTGTCCGACCAGCCGGTGGCGCCTTCGTCGGGCAGGATCGCCTGCACCGGGCCCTTGTCGGTGGTGACCAGGTTCGCGATGTACTGCCACGTGGTGCCGACCACGGTGTTGCCGGACTTGAACGACTGGGCGGACTTGGTGTAGTCCGACCAGTACTCGCCGATGTTCGCGTTCTGGGTCTTGAGCAGGTCGACCGCCGCCTGGAACTGGGTGGCGTCGAGCGCGTACGGGTTCTTGATGTTCAGCTCGGGCTTGTGCTTCATCAGGTACAGCGCCGCGTCGGCGATATAGATGGGCGAGTCGTACGCGGTGATCTTGCCCTTGTACGGCGAGTTCGCCTCGAAGACCACACTCCATGACGTCGGCGCCGGCGTGACCACGTCGGTGCGCCACATCAGCAGGTTCGCGCCCCGGCCGTGCGGAATGCCGTAGGCGACGCCGTTGACCGAGTTCCACGGCTTGAGCTTGAGCCCGTCGAAGACGTCCTTGTAGTTGGCCACCAGGTCGGTGTTGACCGGAGCCACGTCACCGCCGTAGATCAGCCGCAGCGACGCATCGCCGGAGGCGGAGACGACGTCGTAGTCACCGCTCTTCATGAGCGTGACCATCTCGTCCGAGGTCCCGGCGATCTTGTTGTTGACCTTGCAGCCGGTCGAGCTCTCGAAGCCGGTGACCCAGTCGAAGTTCTTGTCGTTGGACCCGTTCTCGACGTAGCCGGCCCAGGAGACGACGTTGACCTGACCCTCGCCGGCGCCGAGCGCCTGCATTTTGGGGATGTTCGGTGGTTTGAGGCCGCCGCCCGGGGCGGGTGTGCTTCCACCGCCCTTGCCGCAACCGGCGAGGGCGAGCACCGCGGCCGCCGCGACCGCGACCAGTGCCCGTCCTCCTCGGGTGAGTCCACTGTGGCTCGCTCCACTGTGGCTCGCTCCACTATGACTCATCGTCACTCCTTTGGCTGGCGTTGACTAATGGGGACGACGGGACCTCGACCACGTGCTCGGTCCGCCAGATCAGCCGCACCGCCTGCCCGCGCAGCGCGGCGACGTCGGCGGATGAGGTCTGCTGGTTCTGCTGTACGGCCACTAGCCGCTCGCCGGCGTCGAGGTCGACCACGAACCGGGTGGCCGGGCCGGCGTAGCTGACCTCGGCGACCCGGCCGGTCGCCGAGATGAGGCCGGCGCCCGGCTCCTCGCCGACGTCCGGTGAGAGGTGGATCTTCTCCGGGCGCACCGAGAAGGCGCCGCGGCGCCCGAGGATCTTCTCCGCGGTCGCACCGGTGAGCAGGTTCGACGTGCCCACGAAGCCGGCCACGAAGGCTGAGGCCGGCCGTTCGTAGACCTCGGCCGGCGGGCCGATCTGCTCGACCCGGCCGTTGTTGAACACGGCCACCCGGTCGCTCATGGTCAGCGCTTCCTCTTGGTCGTGGGTGACGAAGACAAAGGTGATGCCGACCTCCCGCTGGATCACCTTGAGCTCGATCTGCATCTCCTCGCGGAGCTTGAGATCCAGCGCGCCCAACGGCTCGTCCAGCAACAGCACCCGCGGCCGGTTGACCAAGGCCCGAGCCAGCGCCACCCGCTGGCGCTGACCACCGGAGAGCGCGGATGGCCGGCGCTGGCCGTAGCCTTCCAGCCGCACCGTGCGCAGGGCCGCGGCGGCCCGCTCGAGCCGGTCCGCTCGCGGCACCTTGCGCACCTTCAGTCCGTATTCGACGTTCTCCTGAACGCTGAGATGCGGAAAGAGCGCATAGTCCTGAAACACGGTGTTGACGTCGCGCTCGAACGGGGCGAGCCGGGTCACGTCCCGTCCGCTCAGGATCACCGTGCCGCTGGTTGGCGCCTCGAACCCGGCGATCATCCGCAGCACCGTGGTCTTGCCGGAGCCGGACGGGCCGAGCATCGAGAAGAACTCGCCGTCGGCGATCTCGAGGTCGACGCCGGCCACCGCCTCGACGGTGCCGAACACCTTGCGCAAGCCGACGAGGCGGATCGCGGGCGCACCCTGTGCCGACACCGATGCTCCCTCTCTGCCACTGATCTAGGGCCGATGCTGCGCCGATACAACGGATCCGTGAGGGGCAGGATAAGCCGGCAACGGATCCCGTAGTCAAGCGCCGTTGCCGGATCGTGGCCTGGCCGGGCTCGCGCGAGCGCGGGGAGTGAGCGAACCGAGCCCCGCGGTCGCGAGCCGCCACAATGAGCCCCGAATATCATGCCGGCATGGAGCAGCACCTTTACGAGCCGATCCACGAGGAGTTCCGGGCCCTGTGCCGGGCGTTCCTGGCCCGCGAAGCGGTGCCGCACCACGCGCAGTGGGAGAAGGCCGGGCTGGTCGACCGGGAGGTGTGGCGCCGGGCCGGCGCGGCTGGCCTGCTCGGACTCGACGTCGACACCGAGTTCGGCGGGGGCGGGCAGCGGGACTTCCGGTTCAACGCGGTGCTCGTCGAAGAGATCATCCGCTCCGGATGTTCCGGCCTCGGCTTCGGCCTGCACAACGACGTGGTCGCGCCGTACCTGACTGAGCTGACCGCGATCGAGCAGCGCAAGCGGTGGCTGCCCGGGTTCTGCTCCGGTGAGATCATCACCGCGATCGCGATGAGCGAGCCCGGGGCCGGCTCCGATCTGGCCGGCGTACGCACGACCGCCGTGCGTGATGGTGACGAATATGTCGTGAATGGCCAGAAGACGTTCATCACCAACGGCGAGCACGCCGACCTCGTGCTCGTGGTCGCCAAGACCGCGCCCGATCAGGGCGCGCACGGGGTCAGCCTGATCGCGATCGAGCGGGGCACCCCCGGGTTCGAGCGGGGCCGGCGGCTGGAGAAGGTCGGCCTCAAGGCCAACGACACCGCCGAGCTCTTCTTCCACGAGTGCCGGGTGCCGGCGGAGAACCTGATCGGCACCGAGAACCACGGCTTCTACCACCTGATGGCGAACCTGCCGCGGGAGCGGCTGAGCATCGCGGTCGGTGCCGTCGCGGCGGCCGAGGCCATCCTGGAGCTGACCCTGGCGTACGCGCGCACCCGGGAGGCGTTCGGCCGGCCCATCGGGCGGTTTCAGCACAACCGGTTCCTGCTCGCCGAGCTGGACACCGAGGTCACCATCGCCCGGACATTCCTCAACCACTGCCTGGCCGAGTTCAACGCCGGGCGGCTCAGCGTGACCGACGCCGCCAAGGCCAAATGGTGGACGACCGAGCTGCAGAACAGGGTCGCCGACCGGTGCGTGCAGCTGCACGGCGGGTACGGCTACATGCTCGAGTACCCGGTCGCCCGGGCCTGGTTGGACAGCCGGGTGCAGACCATCGACGGCGGCACGACCGAGATCATGAAGGAAATCATCGGACGCGGACTCGGTCTGTAGATTTGCTCAGATGTGCGCAGCCGTGACGAGCGAGCCCCGGATCCAGGACCCGGCTGACGCTGCGCTGGTCGTCCGGAGTGTCCAGCGCCGCACCCTGAGCGTGCTCGTCGGCACCCAGGTTGTGGGCGGTGTGGGCGTGGCGATCGGGTTCGCCGTGGGTGCGCTGCTCGCCGAGTCGCTCGCCGGCACGGCCGCCTCCGGCCTTGGGGCCAGCGCCGCCGTGGTCGGCACCGCGATCCTCGCGGTGCCGGTCACCCGGGTCATGCGGGCCCGGGGACGGCGCCCCGGCCTCGTGCTCGCCTACGCCTTCGGCGCCACCGGCGCGGCGCTGACCGTGGTGGCGGCCGCCCGCGGCTCGATCCCACTGCTCTTCGCCGGCCTCTTCCTCTTCGGCGGCGGCACCACCGGCAACTACCAGGCCCGCTACGCCGCGGTCGACCTCGCCCAACCCGACCGGCGGGGGCGACAGCTCTCCTTCGTCGTCTGGGCCACCACGGTCGGCGCGGTGGCCGGCCCCAACGTCGCCGCGCCAGCCGATCAGGTGGTGCGGCCGCTGGGGCTGCCCGCGTACGCCGGGCCGTTCGCCTTCAGCGCGGTCGCCTTCGTGGTCGCCTCGGTGGCGATCCTGCTGCTGTTGCGGCCGGATCCGCTGCTGACCGCCCGGGCCCTCGTGCCCGCGCCCGGCGGCGGTGCCGGCGCTCCCGGCGGGCGGGGCGATGCTGGCGGGCGGGGCGATGCTGGCGGGCGGGGCCTGCGGGCGGCGATGCGCGAGGTCGCCGCCTCGCCGTCGGCCCGGCTCGGCATGGCCGCGGTCGCGGTCGGCCACGTGGTCATGGTCGGTGTGATGACGATGACGCCGGTGCTCATCGGCGCGGCCCACGCCGGCGACCATGCGGTGACCTACCGGATCGTCGGCATCGTGCTCAGCGCCCACATCATGGGCATGTATGCGTTTTCGCCGCTCACCGGCTGGCTCACCGATCGGATCGGGCGTCGCCCGGTGATCCTGGGCGGCATCGGGATGCTCCTCGCGGCGTGCTTGGTCGCCGGCACCGCCGGTCACGACACGCCTCGGCTGGCGCTCGGGTTGACCATGATCGGCCTCGGCTGGTCGGCCACCATGGTGGCCGGCTCGACCCTGCTCTCGGAGTCGGTCGGCGTGGCCAACCGTCCGTCGGTGCAGGGCCTGTCCGACCTGGTGATGGGCCTGGCCGGCGCGTCGGCCGGCGGGCTGGCCGGGTTCGTGGTGGCATGGTCGTCGTACTCGACGCTGACCGTGCTGGCGGCGGTGGCGACGGTGCCGCTGATCGCGCTCGCTCTGCGACCGACGCCGCGGGCGACTCTGGCCAGCGCCACGAAGTAATGGCCGACGGGAACGCGACATGATGGCCGAGGGGAATTAGTCCGGATGCGGTTGACCGATCTGTGGCAGCGGCTGGAGGTGACCTTCGGCGCTGGCTACGCCGAGAGCGTCGCCCGCGACCAGGTGATCACCCAGCTCGGCGGCCGGACCATCAGCCAGGCGCTGGCTTCGGGGGAGGAAGTGGCCAACGTGTGGCGGGCCGTGGTGGCCGCCTACCCCGACCGGGTGCCACCGAAGCTACGTTGACCCGCGGGCCCGTCGCCGCCAGCGTGTCGGTGATTGCATCGAACAAGCGTACGGGTATTGTCCACAAGGGGCCGCGTTTTCCACAGGTTCGGCGTTGCCTGTCGAACCTGTCGGACATCCCGCCTAGCGTGGGCCCACGTGACGAAGCGACCGGCGAAGACCGCGACCCCAGGGGTGGCAGACATGGCAGCAGTGCCCGACCGCGAGAAGGCGCTCAACCTCGCCCTCGCGCAGATCGACAAGCAGTTCGGCAAGGGCGCCGTGATGCGCCTGGGGGAACGGCCGTCCACGCCGATGGCGGTGATCCCGACCGGGTCGATCGCGCTGGACGTCGCGCTGGGCATCGGTGGCCTGCCGCGGGGGCGGGTCGTGGAGATCTTCGGTCCGGAAGCCAGCGGTAAGACGACGGTCGCCCTGCACGCGGTCGCCAACGCGCAGCGCTCCGGGGGGATCGCCGCGTTCATCGACGCCGAGCACGCCCTCGACCCCGATTACGCTCAGGCGCTCGGCGTCGACACCGACGGGTTGCTGGTATCGCAGCCCGACACCGGTGAGCAGGCCCTGGAGATCGCCGACATGCTGGTGCGCTCGGGTGCCCTCGACCTCATCGTGATCGACTCGGTCGCCGCCCTCGTGCCGCGGGCCGAGATCGAGGGGGAGATGGGTGACAGCCACGTCGGCCTGCAGGCCCGCCTCATGAGCCAGGCCCTTCGCAAGATCACAGGCGCGCTGAACAACTCCGGCACCACCGCGATCTTCATCAACCAGCTACGCGAGAAGATCGGGATCATGTTCGGCAGCCCGGAGACCACCACCGGTGGGCGCGCGTTGAAGTTCTACGCCTCCATCCGGCTCGACGTGCGGCGCATCGAGAGCCTCAAGGACGGCACCGACGCAGTCGGCAACCGCACCCGGGTGAAGGTTGTGAAGAACAAGTGCGCGTCGCCCTTCAAACAAGCAGAATTCGACATAATGTATGGGAAAGGTATTTCCCGCGAAGGTTCGCTCATCGACGTGGGCGTCGAGCAGAACATCATCCGCAAGTCCGGTGCCTGGTACACCTACGAGGGCGACCAGCTCGGGCAGGGCAAGGAGAACGCGCGGGCCTTCCTGAAGGAGAACCCGGACGTCTCCTCCGAAATCGAGAAGCGGATCCTCGAGAAGTTGGGGGTCGGCGTGCAGAACGATGCCGCTGTCGGTGGCGTGGGTCTCCCGCCGGTCGATTTCTAGCCCCGATGCCCCGTCGATCGCTGGGCGCCAGGTCCGGCCGAGGCTGGGACGCCACTCCGCGCCCGGCCAGGGATCACGGCGCTGACAGCACCTCGAGCCGCGATGGCGCGTCACGTCGCGGTGCTGGTGGTCCGACGGCTCACCGCACTGGCGGCGTGGGCGCCAGAGCCGGCCGTACGAGCGACCCGTCCGAGCTGGCCCGCGAGATCTGCCTGGAGCAGCTCGCCATCCGTCCCCGCACCCGGTCCGAGCTCGCCTCGGCGCTACGACGGCGGGGCATCGCCGCCGACGTGGCGGCCGAGGTGCTCGGGCGCTACACCGACGTCGGCATCGTCGATGACCGGGCGTTCGCGCGAGCCTGGGTCACCAGCCGGCATCATGGCCGTGGCCTGGCCCGCCGGGCGCTCGCCGGCGAGCTGCGCCGCAAGGGCGTGGGCTCCACGGATGTCGACGAAGCCCTGCACGAGCTCGACGACGACACCGAAGCTGCCACCGCCCGCGCCCTGGTCGACCGCCGGCTCCGGGCCGAACGGGGCCTCACCCAACGGCCCGACGTGGTGTTCCGTCGGCTGGTCGGCATGCTCGCACGCAAGGGCTACCCGCCCGGCATCGCGATCGGCGTGGTCAAGGAGGCGCTCGCTGGCCGGACCGAGTCGGCCGAGTACGCCGACCTCATCGATGTCGACGCACTCGTTGACGCTGACTCGGCCATGACCGAATCCGATCCCGACACCCACTAGCGCATCCATCCGCAGCTGGCCCGTCCCGCCGCCTGCCGTCGCGCGCCGCCCAAACACGCTGCGCCGCCGCAGCGCCCTCACCGAGGCACCGCGCGCACCACTACCCGCACGCGCCACCCAGGCTTCGCGCGTCGCACCCGGGGTGCGCGCGTCCCATCAGACATCGGTTGTCCGGCCTATAGGCGGCGCGCCGCCCGTTTGCCCGGGCACATTTCTGAACTCAGCCCCTACGTCGGCGCCGGCGAGGGCGGATTTCTGAAAAGTGCCCGGGTCTCGCCCGGGGACACCTGCCCAAGGGGCAGTGCGCCCGGCTTCGCGTCGCTCCCGCTGCCGCGCCGCTCGCGGCTGCGCATCGCTCCCGCCGCCGGGGCACATTTCTGAACTCAGCCCCTACGTCGGCGCCGGTGAGGGCGGATTTCTGAAAAGTGCCCAACCAGTCCCAAACGGGCGGCGACCCGCCCAGTCGCAGCTAAACCCAGCCTGGGCCGAGCGAGATCAACACCGCTTGACCGGACGACCATGGACGCATAGCCTCGGCGGTACCGGGAGTACGTCAGACCATCGCGGAGCAACCGCACAACATAGAACGCATAACGAAATCACATCAATCGCCGCTCGAAGGGCTCGGTAGCGCGCCACGTATCACGGAGCGCATGCGTAACGACCCAGACGGTGACGATTTTGGTCGTCGAGGCTCGTTCATAGCATCACCTGGCGCCCGCTGAGACGCGGTGCCGGGTGCCGCACCATACGCCAGGCATCGTCGGGGTCGTCACGAACCGAATGCCCGGCGCCCCAGCGCCTGCTGACGGTCGATGCACCATCAGGCCGTCAGCCCAGGCGGTGTGCCCCCGCGGTGGCATGACAGCTCCCAGAACCGCCGGCTGCCCGCCGTACGGCAGCCGTTGGAGCCGTTTCGGACCGTGGGGTCGTCGACCCGTCGGTGCCGGCGGCCCTTGGGCGCGCGATCGGAGGTGGTCATGCAACCGCTCGAGATCGTGCTGGCCGTCGCCGTGGTGCTGCTCGCCACCATCGTTGCCGCCGGCTTCGTCATCGGCTTGCGGCTACTGCGCCAGATCGCACCTGATGCCCGGGTCCGCGGAGTGGGTTCGGTCGGCTTCGCTCGCGCCGCCGGCGACACCATGATTGGCGCGAATGACGACCGTGCCTACCCGGCGGTCGGCGCCTACCCCGCGGTCGCGGCCGCCCGTAGCGACACGGCCGCCCGCGGCGATACCCCCGCCCGCGGCGACACCGCCCGCGGCGACACCGCCGGCCGGAGCGACACCGCCGACCGCAGCGACGCCGCTGGGGCGAAGGCCGAGGCGGCGGCCGCGCGGGCTGAGGCGGTGGCCGCCCGAGCCGAGGCGCGGCGGATCCTCGAGGCTGCCCGGGCCGAGGCCGACGGCGTACTCGAACGCGCCCATCGCGAGGCCGAGGCGGCGGCGGAGCAGACGCGCGCGACCGCCCGGCGGGCCGGCGAGCGCGAGCTGGCCAGCCTCACCGCGGTCGCCAAGGAGCAGACCGCCGACGCCGAACGCCGCCAGCAGCGCATCGACGAGCGGGAACGGCTGCTCGCCGAGGAGGCCGAGCGGCTGGCCGAGCGTGGCCGGCGGATCGCGACCACCGAGGCCGAGCTCACCGAGCGGGACGCGGCGCTGGCGGTGCGAGAGGTGGAGCTGGGCGCCGCCGAACAGGTGCGCCGGCGCGAGCTCGAGCGGATCGCCGGGCTCACCGCCGAGGCCGCCAAGAGCGAGCTCATCGAGACCATCGAGTTGCAGGCCAAGCGCGATGCGGTCCTGCTCGTCCGCGACATCGAGAATGAGGCGCGCACGACGGCCGAGCAGCGGGCTCGCCATGTGGTGGTCGACGCCATCCAGCGAGTCGCCAGCGAGCAGACGGCCGAGAGCGTCGTCAGCGTGCTGCACCTGCCCTCGGACGAGATGAAAGGGCGCATCATCGGCCGGGAGGGGCGCAACATCCGGGCGTTCGAGTCGGTCACCGGCGTCAACCTGATCATCGACGACACACCCGAGGCGGTGCTGCTCTCCTGCTTCGACCCGGTCCGCCGCGAGGTCGGCCGCCTGACGCTGGAGAAGCTGGTGCTCGACGGTCGCATCCATCCGCACCGGATCGAGGAGATCCACGATGCCGCCCGGCAGGAGGTTGAGCGGCTCTGCCTGCGCGCGGCCGAAGAGGCCCTGGTCGAGGTGGGGATCACCGACATCCACGCCGAGCTGGTGAGCCTGCTCGGGCGGCTGCGCTACCGCACGAGCTACGGCCAGAACGTGCTCAAGCACCTCATCGAGACCGCCCACATCGCCGGGGTCATGGCGGCCGAGCTGGGTCTGGACGGGCAGCTCATCAAGCGCTGCGCGTTCCTGCACGACATCGGCAAGGCTCTGACCCACGAGGTGGAGGGCAGCCACGCCCTCATCGGCGCCGACGCGGCTCGCAAGTACGGCGAGGCCGGAGAGGTCGTGCACGCGATCGAGGCGCACCACAACGAGGTCACGCCGCAGACGGTCGAGGCCGTGCTCACCCAGGCTAGTGACGCCTGCTCGGGCGGCCGGCCGGGGGCGCGGCGGGAGAGCCTTGAGGCGTACGTCAAGCGGCTGGAGCGCATCGAGCAGATCGCTGCCGGTAAGTCCGGCGTGGAGAAGGTCTTCGCCATGCAGGCCGGGCGTGAGATCCGGGTGATGGTGCGCCCGGACGATGTCGACGACATCGGCGCCGCGGTGCTCGCCCGCGATGTCGCTAAGCAGATCGAGGAGGAGCTGACCTACCCCGGTCAGATCCGGGTCACCGTGGTCCGGGAGTCACGCGCTACCGAGATCGCCCGCTGACGATCACCGGCCAGCCGCCGGTCAGCCGCTGAGCGTGCGGGCCAGCCGGGCCGCCCGGGCTTTGGCCGCCCGCTCGGTCGGCGCGGCCGCGTGGGGCGCCGGCCGCACCACGAGGTTGTCCAGCAGCGCCTGGGTCGCGGCGGTGACCGCGGCGACCGCCTCATCGAAGGCGGCGGCATTGCGCGGCGCCGGCTTGCGGAAGCCGGAGATCTTCCGGACGTACTGCAGCGCCGCGGCCTGCACGTCCGCGGAGGTCACCGTCTCCGTGAACGGCTCCCGCAGGGTCTTGATGCTCCGGCACACCGGCGTCTCCTCCCGTTGACGGCTGCGATGGTTCCATCCTGTCCGGCCCGGCC
>JBLNGJ010000696.1:0-4127 GCA_050264675.1 Micromonosporaceae bacterium | reverse complement strand
CAACATCCTCGGACAGCTTCTCGTGGCGCTCAGCCACCTCGGGGTTGGCCTCAGGCGCCGGGGCCTCGTCGATCTCCTCGTCCCGGCGGGCCTTGCCGGACTGCGACTGGCCCCCGGTGTCACGGGTAGACATGGGGTTGCGTCCTCCTCGCCTCGGCACCCCCGACCACGACGGTTCGGTTGGTGCCACCGTAGCTCGCGCCCACGACGTTACCCGCCGAACGCGGCGGTGCACCTTCGGCGACGCCCCCAATCCGCCGGCGCCCGACTTCGCCGTCCCGCGCCGAGAATCGAGTTCTCCATGGCGGGCGGCCGCTGCGGGCGGGTGGGGAGGTCGAGCGGGCGTGGACGGCGGCTACCCGGCGGTGATGGCCTCGAGCAGATCCTTGGCGCTCGGGCAGCGGTCGAAGAGGGCGCCGACGTGCTTCTTGGTGCCCCGTTCCGGCTCCATCATCGGCACCCGGACCAGCGACTCCCGGCCCACGTCGAAGATGACCGAGTCCCAGCTCGCGGCGACCACCTCGGCGGCGTACTTGGCCAGGCAGCGACCGCGGAAGTAGGCCCGGGTGTCCTCCGGCGGCTCGGTCATCGCCAGCACCACCTCGTCGTCGTCGAGCAGGCGCTGCATGGCGCCGCGGGCCACCAGCCGGTGGTAGAGGCCCTTCTCGGGACGCACATCGGCGTACTGCAGGTCGACCAGCTGCAACTTGGACGAGGCCCAGCCCAGGTTCTCCCGTTCCCGGTAGCCCTCGAGCAGGCGCAGCTTGGCCACCCAGTCCAGCTCGGCGGCGCAGAGCATGGGGTCGCGCCCGAGCCGGTCGAGCACGCCCTCCCAGCGGGCGAGCACGTCATCGGTCATCTCGTCGGTGCCGGTGCTCTCCACAAAGGACCGTGCCCGTTCCAGGTAGGCCCATTGCAGGTCGAGCGCGGTCAGCCGGCGCCCGTCGCGCATGCGGATCAGGTGCTTCAGCGTCGGGTCGTGGCTGACCGCCTTCAGCTCGGTCACCGGGTCGGCGATGCCCAGGTCGGCGGTGAGCGCCTTGTTCTCGATCATCTCGAGGACGAGCGACGTGGTGCCGGCCTTGAGATACGTCGAGACCTCGGAGAGGTTGGCGTCGCCGATGATGACGTGCAGCCGCCGGTACTTGTCGGCGTCGGCGTGCGGTTCGTCCCGGGTGTTGATGATCGGACGCTTGAGGGTCGTCTCGAGGCCGACCTCGACCTCGAAGAAGTCCGCCCGTTGGGAGATCTGGAAACCGGGCTGCGCACCGTCCTGCCCGATGCCGACCCGGCCGGCGCCGCAGACCACCTGGCGGGTGACGAGGAACGGGGTGAAGTGGGTGACGATGTCGGAGAACGGGGTCTGCCGGCGCATCAGGTAGTTCTCGTGCGCACCGTAGCTGACACCCTTGTTATCCGTGTTGTTCTTGTAGAGGTGAATACTTCCCACCGTCGGTACGGTCGCCGCCCGCCGGGCCGCCTCGGCCACCACCCGCTCGCCGGCCTTGTCCCAGAGCACGAGGTCGCGTGGGTTGGTCACCTCGGGCGTCGAGTACTCCGGATGGGCGTGGTCGACGTAGAGCCGCGCACCGTTGGTGAGGATGACGTTGGCCAAGCCGAGGTCCTCGTCGGCCAGCGCCTCGGCCGGGTCGTAGAGGGCGCCCGAGTACGTGAAGCCACGCGCGTCGCGCAGCGGTGACTCCTCCTCGTAGTCCCACCGGGCCCGACCCCCGCGGGCCAGCTCGGGCCGGGCGCCGTACGCGTTGACCACCTGGGACGAGGTCACCATCGGGTTCGCCGCAGGTTGGCCCGGCACGGAGATGCCGTACTCGACCTCCGTACCCATCACCCGACGTACGGTCATCCGGCACTCCTCACGCGGCTGTGCACATATCGAGCCTAGACCGCAACCGTACGCGACCATCGCCGTGCGCGCCGTTCACCAGGACGCGTGATGCCCGACCGGCCGGCTTGGTGGAGCCCCGTTTCGTTAGGCTCCGGGGGTGCAGCTGCGCCGCCGGATCTCCCGATCCCCCTTGGCCCCACTGGCCGCGCTGCCCCGCCGGGCGGTCCGGGTGCTGCGCCACGACGCCCGGGTGCTCGGCGACTCGGCCCGCTGGTTGGTCACCTCGCGGGAGCATCACAACTACACCTACGACCTGACCGCGATCAACCGCGACCACCTGGCCTGGTTCGTGGCCACCGTGTGCGCGGTGCCGGTGGCGCAGGCCCGCGCCTACCTCGCCGAGATCACCGGCGACGACGCATTGCGGGTCCGGCTCGCCACGACGACAGCGGCGGCCGCCCGCCGGGGCCTGGCCGACCGGCAGATCCGGTTCGGCCGGCGAATCGGGTGGTACGCCATCGTGCGGGCGCTCAAGCCGGGTCACGTGGTGGAGACCGGGGTCGACAAGGGTCTGGGCACGGCCGTGCTGGCGGCGGCGCTGCTGCGCAACGCGGCCGACGGGCACCCGGGCCGGGTCACCGCGATCGACATCAACCCGGAGGCGGGGTACCTGGTGCGCTCCGGCGAGCTGGCCGGCGTGGTCGACCTGGTCGTCGGCGACTCGCACACCACGATCGCCGGGTTGGACCGCCCGGTGGACCTGTTCCTGCACGACAGCGACCACAGCGAGCAGCACGAGCGGCGCGAGTTCGAGCTGGTCGAGCCGAAGCTCCCCGCTACGGCCACGCTGCTCACCGACAACGCCGCGGTCACCGGCGTGCTCTCCGGGTACGCCGAGCGGACCGGCCGGCACTTCCTCGCCTTCACCGAGCGCCCGGCCCGGCACTGGTACCCCGGCGACGGCATCGGCGCCGCCTGGGGTACTAAACCGGAATAGTGGGCGATGCTCGCGGTTGGTCGCCCCGGCTCCTCGTCGGTCGGGGCGCACAAACGTGCCCGGTGACCGGCCGATGCTCGACAAAGTCCTACAAGTATTGGCCGGTGTTGGTGACGGTGTCGATCGAGCGGCCCGACTCGGTGCCCTTGCCGCCGGAGACGAGCGTGCGGATGTAGACGATCCGCTCGCCCTTCTTGCCGGAGATGCGGGCCCAGTCGTCGGGGTTGGTGGTGTTGGGCAGGTCCTCGTTCTCGCGGAACTCGTCCAGGCACGCCTCGAGCAGGTGCTGCAGCCGCATGCCCTTGCGCGCGGTGTTGAGGAACTCCTTGATCGCCATCTTCTTGGCCCGGTCGACGATGTTCTGAATCATCGCGCCGGAGTTGAAGTCCTTGAAGTAGAGCACTTCCTTGTCGCCGTTGGCGTAGGTCACCTCGAGGAAGCGGTTCTCCTCGGTCTCGGCGTACATCCGCAGCACCGCGGCCTGGATCATCGCGGCCACGCAGGCATCGGCGGAGCCGCCGTGCTCGGCGAGGTCGTCGGCGTGCAGCGGCAACGAGTTGAGGATGTACTTGCTGAAGATGTCCTTGGCGGCCTCGGCGTCCGGTCGCTCGATCTTGATCTTCACGTCCAGCCGGCCGGGGCGCAGGATGGCCGGGTCGATCATGTCCTCGCGGTTGGACGCGCCGATCACGATGACGTTCTCCAGGCCCTCGACGCCGTCGATCTCCGACAGCAGCTGCGGGACGATGGTGTTCTCGACGTCGGAGGACACACCCGACCCCCGGGTGCGGAACAGCGAGTCCATCTCGTCGAAGAACACGATGACCGGCGTGCCCTCGGAGGCCGTCTCCCGCGCCCGGGAGAACACCAGCCGGATGTGCCGCTCGGTCTCCCCGACGTACTTGTTCAGGAGCTCGGGGCCCTTGATGTTCAGGAAGTACGAACGGCCCTCGGGCTTGCCGGTCACCTCGGCGACCTTCTTGGCCAGCGAGTTGGCGACGGCCTTGGCGATCAGCGTCTTGCCGCAGCCGGGCGGGCCGTAGAGCAGGATGCCCTTCGGCGGCGTCAGCCGGTGCTCGGTGAACAGGTCGGGGTGCAGGTAGGGCAGCTCGACCGCGTCGCGGATCTGCTCGATCTGCGCGGCCAGGCCGCCGATCAGCGTGTAGTCGATGTCGGGGACCTCTTCGAGGACGAGCTCCTCGACCTCCGACTTGGGCACGCGCTCGTAGACGTAGCCGGACCGCGGCTCGAGCAGCAGCGACTCGCCGACGCGCAGGTGCTCGT
>JBLNGJ010000695.1:0-2567 GCA_050264675.1 Micromonosporaceae bacterium | reverse complement strand
GCATGCGCACCGAGGGCCTGGACATCGCCCTGCGCCGAGCCTTGAGCCGCGGCGTCTCGACCGAGTCGGCCCTGGTGTCGCGGTGAGGTGCGACCGGCGATGAGGTGGTGGAACGAGTTTGTCGCGAACGTCGCCGACCACGTGCCCGGCGGCGTACCGACACTCGGGCTGATCCTGTTGGCGGTGGCCGCGTTGTCGTCCCTGCTGCTCGCCACCTGGCCGGCGTGGCTGCCCTGGCGCTGGCGGCTCGGGCGCCTGGGCCGGCTGCGGTTCCGGCTGCGCCGCCCGACGTGGCGGCGGCTGGGGCGGATCGGGCTGAGGTGGCGGTGGCGGCTGCGCTGGGGCCGGCGATCCCGCCGGAAGGCCGGCGGCGACGCCGAGTTGGCCGACGATCAGCTGCCCGAGTTGCCGGCCGCGGTGCTCGCGCTCACCGCCGACGAGCTGGCCGCGGCCGGTCGCTTCGCCGAGGCGGTCCGGGAACGGCTGCGGGCGATCGTGCGCGGTCTCATCGAAGGAGACGTCATCCCGCACACTCCCGGATGGACGGTGACCGAGCTGAGCCGGGCCGCCGGCCAGGCTCGACCGGACCTCGCCTCGCCGCTCTCGGCCGCGGGCGAGGTTTTCTCCGAGATCTGGTACGCGCTGCGCCCGGCCCGACTCGACGACGACACGGCGATGCGCGCGTACGCCGAGCAGATCGGGCAGACCCTGGCCGACTCGTCGATGGCCGGGGCCCGATGACGGCCGCCGTGCGCCCCCGCCGCCGGCGTTGGGTCCGGGTGGTCACACCATTCCTGGCGCTCGCGCTGGTCGGCACGGTGACGTTGATCGCGCATGCCGACCAGACGCCCGATCTGGGCGACCCCGGCACGCTCTCGCCGCTCGGCGAGGGTGCGGATGGGTCCAGCCGCCTCGCCGCCAGGCTGCAGGCGGCCGGCGTCGCGGTCGAGCGGGTCACCGGCGCCGAGGCGGCCATGGTGGCCACGGGACGGGCGGACACGACCGTCTTCGTGCCGACGCCGGATTTCGTCAACCCGCGGTTCGTCGACCGCGTCGCCGCGGCCCCTGGCCGGCACCGGGTCGTGGTGGTGGAGCCGGGCCTGCTGACCACGCTGCTGTGGTCGGTCCCGATCGGACGGACGGCGTCGGCCCGCTGGGCCACCGGCGTGATCGAACCCGACTGCACCGACCCGACCGCGACCCAAGCCGGGCGAGCCGCCCTGGCCCGGGTCCGCTACCTGGCCGACGCGGCCACCACCCGGGCGTGCTACCGGGGCGGCCTGGTCGGCATCCAGGTGCGACAGACCGAGGTGATCGTGGTCGGGGCGTCGGACCCGTTCCGCAACGGCCGCATCGACGAGCACGGCAATGAGGCGCTCGCCATCGGCCTGCTCACCGGCTACCCCCGGGTGGTGTGGGTGGATGTGCACCGGATCGAGCCCCGGATCCGCACCGAGGTGAACCTGCCATTGCCGCAGTACCGCCGGCCCACCCGCAGCCGCGGCGACGACGGCGGCAGTCCACTGTGGGGCGCCTTCCCAGCCTGGCTGTGGGCGGCGCTGGCCTTGGCAGCGGGCGTCGCGGTGCTGTTCGCGGTCGGCCAGGCCCGCCGGCTCGGCCCGCCGGTGGCCGAGCCGCTACCGGTGCTCGTACCGGCGGCTGAGACGGTGACCGGACGCGGTCGCCTCTACCACCGCATCCGGGCCCGACCGGCCACCCTGGAAGCCCTGCGCGCCGCTACCCGCGCCCGGCTAGCCACCGTGGTGAGCCCGACCGGCCCGATCTCCACCGAGGAGCTGACCAGTCGGCTCGCGCAGCAACTCGATCGGCCGGAGTCCGAGGTGCGGGCCGCCCTGTTCGACCCGGTGCCGGACACCGACGCCGATCTCGTGGCCGCGGTGGCGCGCCTGGACGCGCTCCGCGATGCTGTGCTGCGCGGCTGCCCGACGTGATGAGGAGGCACCGGTGACCGAGACGCTCACCCCTGAACCGGGCGCGCCCGCGCTCGAGCGCCCCGGCCCGGGCGAGGCCACGGCGCGGGAGGCGTTGGGCCGGCTCCGGGTCGAGATCGCCAAGGCGGTGGTCGGCCAGGACCCGACCGTCACCGGCGTGGTGATCGCGCTGCTGTGCCGCGGGCATGTGCTGCTGGAGGGCGTGCCGGGGGTGGCCAAGACGCTGCTGATCCGTACCCTCGCCGCGGCCCTGTCCCTGGACACCAAGCGGATCCAGTTCACCCCCGACCTTATGCCCGGCGACGTCACCGGTTCGCTCGTCTTCGACGCCCGCACCGCCGCGTTCGACTTCCGGGAAGGCCCGGTCTACACCAACCTGCT
Source organism: Micromonosporaceae bacterium (assembly GCA_050264675.1). Classification (GTDB taxonomy): domain Bacteria; phylum Actinomycetota; class Actinomycetes; order Mycobacteriales; family Micromonosporaceae; genus JBLNGJ01. The sequence continues at coordinate 234 of JBLNGJ010000695.1, read as the reverse complement.
GCTCGCCGACGAGATCAACCGAACCCCGCCGAAGACCCAGGCCGCCCTGCTCGAGGTGATGGAGGAGCGCCAGGTCTCAGTCGAGGGTCGCGCCCGGCCGCTGCCCGAACCGTTCCTCGTCGCCGCCACCCAGAACCCCATCGAGTACGAGGGGACCTACCCGTTGCCGGAGGCGCAGCTGGACCGGTTCCTGTTCAAGCTGACCGTGCCGTTGCCCAACCGGGACGAGGAGCT
>JBLNGJ010000694.1:0-2831 GCA_050264675.1 Micromonosporaceae bacterium | reverse complement strand
GCCGGATCGCTACTGGCTCCGCTGCCCGGTGCGGTCGGGCGGATCGCGGTCCACCCCGGCCAGCGCGTCGAGGCCGGCGACCTGCTGCTCACGCTGGAAGCGATGAAGCTCGAACATCCCGTACGCGCGCCCGCCGCCGGCGTCGTCACCGAGCTGCCGGTTAAACCGGGCAGCCAGGTCGACGCCGGCGCGGTGCTCGCCGTCATCACCCCGTGGAGCGACAGTACCCAGTGGAGTGACAGTACCCAATGGAGTGACAGTGGACCCTGACTACACCCCGGAGCAGGAACAGCTGCGCCAGGCCGTGGCCGCGCTCGGCCGCCGCTACGGCCACACCTACTTCGTGCAGAAGGCCAAGGCCGGGCAGCCCACCACGGAGCTGTGGGCCGAGGCCGGCAAGCTCGGCTACCTCGGCGTCAACGTGCCGACCGAGTACGGCGGAGGCGGCGGCGGCATCACCGAGCTGGCGATCGTGTGCGAGGAGCTGGCCGCGGCCGGGTGCCCGCTGTTGCTGCTCGTCGTCTCGCCGGCGATCGTGGCGACCATCATCGCCCGGCACGGCACGCCGGAGCAGCGCCACGAGATCCTGCCCACCATCGCCGACGGCTCACGCAAGGTCGTGTTCGCGATCACCGAGCCCGAGGCGGGGTCGAACATGCACCGGCTGGGCACCACGGCGACCCGGGACGGCGACGGTTACCTCCTCAATGGACGCAAGGTGTTCATCTCCGGGGTCGACGAGGCCGACGCGGTGCTCGTGGTGGCCCGGATGGCCGAGCGGGACAGCGACCGGCTGCGCCCGGCGCTGTTCCTGGTGCCGATCGACGCACCGGGCCTGACGTGGTCCAAGCTCGACATGGAGATCGTCTCGCCGGAGCACCAGTTCCTGCTCTACCTCGACCAGGTGCGCCTGGGCGCCGGCGCGCTCATCGGCGACCACGAGTCCGGCCTACCCGCACTCTTCTCCGGGCTCAACCCCGAGCGCATCACGGTGGCCGCGATGGGGGTCGGGTCGGCCCGCTACGCACTGGGCCGGGCCTCGTCCTACGCCGGCGACCGGGTGGTGTGGGGCCGCCCGATCGGCACCCACCAGGGCGTGGCTCATCCACTGGCCCACGCGGCGATCCAGACCGAGCTGGCCCGGCTGATGGTGGCCCGGGCGGCGACGCTCTACGACGCCGGGCGCGACGTCGAGGCCGGCGTCGCCGCCAACATGGCGAAGTACGCCTCCTCCGAGGCGGCCACCCTGGCCGTGGACACCGCGATCCAGGTGCACGGTGGCAACGGCATGACCACCGAGTACGGGGTCGCCACGCTGCTCGGCGCGGTGCGGGCCGGCCGGATCGCGCCGGTGAGCCGGGAGATGATCCTCAACTACGTCGCTCAGCACGTGCTGGGCCTGGGCAAGTCGTACTGATCATCCGCTGGTCAGTGGCCGGTGGTCGCCGTCGGCTGGGTCGGCGAGTCATCGGCCGGCGGGCGGATCGCCGGTGCGGCCCGCCCGGACGAGGGCAGGAACGGACGCAGGATCATCGTCGGGTCCGGGTCGCGTACCACGCCGGCGAGCTCGTCGCGCAGCTCGGCGGCGGTCGGCCGGGCCTTCGGGTCGTTCGCCATCCCGCGGCGCAACAGGGCGGTCAGCTCGGCCGGCACGTTGGGCAGGTCCGGGACCGGCTCGGCGAACAGGTCGATGACCGAGGCGACGCTCGGGTTGTGCCCCTCCCGCCACCGGGGCGGGCGGCCCCACATCAGCGCGTAGAGCGTGGCGCACAGGGCGTAGACGTCGGACTCGGGCACCGGCCGGCCGGCGTCGAACATCTCCGGCGCGGCGTAGGCCGGGGTCAGCTCGATGGTGATGGATGTGTCGCGCGTCTCCGCCAGCACGGCGAGGCCGAAGTCGGCCAGCGCCGGCTCACCGAAGCAGGTGATCAGGATGTTCGCCGGCTTGACGTCGCGGTGCACCACCCCGAGCTGGTGTGCCTCGGCCAAGGCATCGGCGATCTTCGAACCAACCTCACGGGCCTCGCGGGCCGAGAGCGGGTTGTCCTGCATGCGATCGGCGTACGTGCCGTCGCAGAGTTCCATGATCAAATAAGGGTGACCGTCGGCGGTGACCCCGGAATCGAAGAGGTCGACCACGTGGGGGTGGCTGGACATGCGCCCGGCCGCCCGCGCCTCGCGCAGGAAGCGACGCTGGTCGCGCTCGCTCTCCAAGGTGCGGTTCTCCACCTTGACCGCGACCTCCCGCTCGACCGAGACCTGGGTCGCCCGGTAGACCGTGGCAAAGCCGCCACGGGCCAGCACGGTCAACCCGGTCAGGCCGGGCACCACCGGAGGCGGCGGGCTGCTCCTCACGGGAAGAACGGTACGCCACCAGCCGGCCTCGGCCGCGCCTCTGCTCGGGGCTGCGCCTGGTCCGCCTAGCCCAGCGCGGCCAGCACCGCGTCGGTCGCGCGGCGTTCGCTGGTCTGCTGGGTGCCGTGGGCGTCCCGGGCCGCGGTCGCCGCGGCGGCCCGGGCCTGGTCGACCAGCCCGGCCGCGGCGAGCGCCCGGGCCAGCACCCGGCCGGCGACGACCCGTCCGCGCACGTCCTCGGCCGGTTGAGCCACCGCGTGCTGGGCCGCCGCCACCGCTTCGGCCGGCTCACCCGCGGCGAGCAGCGCGCAGGCGTACTCGGCGATCGCGAGCCGGGCCGAGAACAGCACCGCCGGGCCCGGCTTGGCCGCGACCTCGCCGAGCACCTCGAGCGCGGCGTCGTGCCGCCCCTGACCGAGGCGGGCGCACCCGAGCAGCACCCGCGGACCCACCAGCGCCGAGTCGAGCACGTCGTG
>JBLNGJ010000693.1:0-4438 GCA_050264675.1 Micromonosporaceae bacterium | reverse complement strand
GCCGATGTGTGGGACTTCATCGAAGGCGGCAGCGGCGCCGAACTGACCCTGCAGGCTAACCGCACCGCGTTCGAGCAGGTCACCCTGCGACCGCGGATGTTGGTGGACGTCTCGGCCTGCTCGACCCGCACCACGGTGCTCGATGCGAACCTGTCGATGCCGCTGGGAATCGCCCCGACTGCGTACCACCGGTTGGCTCACGCCGACGGCGAGGTGGGCACTGCCCGCGGGGCCGGCGCGGCCGGCGCCCTCTACATCGTGGGCATGTTCGCCAGCCGGACCCTGGAAGAGATCGCCGAGGCCGCCAGCGGTCCATTGTGGTTCCAGCTCTACTGGTTGCGCCGCCGCGACGTCATGGCCTATCTGATCAAACGGGCGTCCACCGCTGGCTACAGCGCGGTGGTGCTCACCGTGGATGCTCCCCGCATCGGCCGGCGGCTGCGGGATCTGCGCAACGCGTTCGCCATCGACCCGGAGATCCGCGCGGTGAACCTCGACCCCGAGCTGATGGCGGCCACGCACCGCCGGCGGCTGGGCGAGTCGGCCCTCGCCGTGCACTCGGCCCAGACCTTCGACGCATCGCTCACCTGGGACGATCTCGCCTGGCTCCGGGAGACCACCGACCTTCCCTTGGTGCTCAAGGGGATCCTCACCGCCGAGGACGCGCAGCGAGCGGTCGAGTGCGGGGTCGACGGCATCATCGTCTCCAACCACGGCGGCCGGCAGCTGGACGGCGTGAGCGCCAGCCTGGACGCGCTCGCCGAGGTCGCCACGGCCGTGGCCGGGCGCTGCCCCGTCCTCTTCGACGGCGGCGTGCGGTGTGGCACCGACGTCTTCGTGGCGCTCGCGCTCGGGGCGCGCGCCGTGCTCATCGGCCGGCCCGTGCTGTGGGCGCTGGCCGTCAACGGGGGTGCCGCGGTCGCTCAACTGCTGAGGTTGCTCCACGAGGAGTTGACGGTCACCATGGCGCTGGCGGGTCGACCGAGCGTGGCCGAGATTGATCGATCCGCGGTGAACTATCGATCGGTGTGGGGTCCGCGGTGGGAGCCGACACCGGGAGGGTGAGGGCCGGCGTGGTACAGCTCGCGAAGGACACGTTGCACGTGTCGGTCATCGACCCGGTCTCGACGTCGATGAACTTTCTCAACGAGGTGGCCCACCGCTTTCCCGATGCGATCTCGCTGGCGGCCGGCCGGCCGTACGAGGGCTTCTACGAAACCGACGATGTGCACCGCTATCTGCGCGCCTACGTCGATTACCGGCGCGGTCAGGGCCACGACGCGGCGAGCGTACGCCGAATGCTGCTGCAGTACGGACGCACCAACGGCCAGATACACGACCTGATCGCGCAGGCGCTCGCCAACGACGAGGGCATCACCGTTGCGCCGGAGGCGATCGCGGTCACCGCCGGCTGCCAGGAGGCGATGGTCATCGTCCTGCGCGGTCTGTGTGCCGACCCGGCCGACGTGCTGCTCGCCGCCGAACCGTGCTACGTGGGCATCACCGGTGCGGCGCGGATACTCGGTATAGAGGTGGTCGGCGTGCCCGAGCACCCGACCGGCCTCGATCCGGAGATGGTCACCACCGTGGCCCGGCGCGTGCGGGCCGAGGGCCGTCGCCCGCGGGCCCTCTACGTGGTGCCGAACTTCTCCAACCCGTCCGGCGTGTCATTGCCGATCGCCACCCGCCGGCGCCTGCTCCAGGTCGCCGCCGAGGAGGATCTGCTGCTGATCGAGGACGATCCGTACGGCCTCTTCGGCCTCGACGACGAGGCCCGCCCGACGCTGAAGTCGCTCGACGACGACGGCCGGGTCATTTACCTCGGTTCGTTTGCGAAGTCATGTTTCCCCGGCGCGCGCGTCGGGTTCCTGGTCGCCGATCAGACCGTCGTGGACGATGCCGGTCGGCTGACGACGCTCGCCGACGAGCTGTCGGCGGTCAAGAGCATGCTCACCGTCAACACCTCACCGATCGCCCAGGCGGTCATCGGCGGCATGCTCGTCGTGTCCGGGTTCAGCCTGCGTGCCGGCAATCGCGATAAAATCGACTTCTATCGAACTAATCTGCGCTCGCTCCTGGAGTCCCTTGAGGACGCCTTTCCACCGTCGGCCCGCGCGGAGCGGGGCATCCGCTGGAACGTGCCCACCGGAGGCTTCTTCGCCGTCCTCGAGGTGCCGGTGCCGGCCGACGAGAAGCTCCTCGAAGTCTCCGCCCGCGAGTACGGGGTGCTGTGGACCCCGATGAGCTTCTTCTACACCAATGGCGGTGGCCGGCAAGCGATCCGGCTCTCGTGCAGCTGGCTCGAGCCGGCGCAGATCGCCGAGGGCGTGCACCGCATTGCCCGCCTGATCGCCGAGCGGGCATGACCGTACTTATCCGCATTCGCAACACGACCGCGACGGGCCCGCCACCATCGATCTCTACATTGACACGCTTGACAGGGTCGAACTCGCGCATAGACCCTTAGGCACAACCGCACACCCGGTTCGATCCGAGAAGGGAGGTGTCCCGGAATGGCTGAGGTCGACACTGGCGCTGGCGCTTCCTTCTGACCCACCGACTCCTGTCGTCATTGACGCAGGACATGCTCACCTCTAGGGACCCCGCGGCCGCGGGCATGCACGCGCCGCGGGGTTCGTCACGCCGCTCGGCGCCTCATCGGTCGACGGGCGTGAACCCTCATCGGGTCGTGGGGGTGAACCAGGCGCGCAGGCGGTCGGCGGCCTGGGCGACGGCCCGCTTGCCCGCGTCGAGCGTGCCGGCCATGGCGAAGAAGCCGTGCGCCATGCCGTCGTAGCGGGTCAGCTCGACCGGTACGCCGGCCCGGGCGAGCTTGCGGGCGTACCGCTCGCCTTGATCGCGCAGCGGGTCGAACTCCGCGGTGATCACGAGCGCGGGCGGCAGACCACGGTGATCCTTGGCCCGCAACGGCGACGCCAACGGATCACGACCGTCGGCCCGACGGGTCAGGTAATGCTGGCGGTACCAGGCGACCGAGTGTCGGTTGAACAGCAACGGATCGGTGCCCTCGCGCATCGAGGCGTCGTCGGTGAGCAGGTCGGTGTTCGGATAGATGAGCACCTGACCGACGAGTTCAGCCCCACCACGGTCGCGGGTCAGCAACGTGACGGCGGCGGCCAGGTTGCCACCGGCGCTGTCGCCGCCGACAGCGAGCCGCCGCGGATCCACCCCGAGCGGATGCGCCCGCGCGGCGACCCATTGCACCGCGGCGTAACAGTCCTCAACCGCGGCCGGGAACTTCGCCTCCGGGGCGAGCCGGTATCCGGGCGTCACCACCACGCAGCCGGCGGCGTTGGCGAGGCTGCGACAGATGCCGTCGGAGGTGTCGATGCTGCCCAGCGTCCAGCCGCCGCCAAAGAAGTAGACAAGCGCCGGAAAAGGACCGCGCCGGCGAGGCCGGTAGATACGCACGGGCAGCCGTCCGGCCGGGCCGGGCAGCGTCCGGTCGACGATGCGGTACACCGGCTCGGGGTCGCCGGCGTCGGCCTGGATCGCGGCCAGGTCCGCGGCCCGGGCCTCGGGCAGGGAGAGGGTGTAGAGCGGAGCGACCCGGTCGCGCCGCCGGCGCTCCCGCATCGCCTGGACGGCCGGATCGAGCGGCATGGTCGGTCCTCTCCCGATGGCGACGTGCTCGCCAGTCTCTCATCGCGCGTCACCACAACACAGGAGCCAGCCACCCGACATCAACCAGCGATACGGGCAAATCCCACGTGACCGCATCGGGCCGGCGCCGGGCAAATACAACGAAAGGCGTCCATTGATCAATTACTCGCCGCCGGTCGGCCGGCGACCGATGCGGTTGCTGAAGCGGCCCATCATCGTCACTTCGGCACCGCGCGTGCAGGTCAGGACGCCGAAACTGAGGGCCCCCGGTGACAATGACTTATGCAAGATCCCTAATTGCGGACCCGTTACGGGGATTGATACGCTGCGGACGCATCCAGGCGAGGGCGAGTGGAAACGGCGACACGGCGGGCGCCAGCTCTGTCCGCGTAGGTGTGACGAATGTCGATTCCGCGATGGCTCGTCGATGACTGGGGGCGCTGTCATGGGTGACAACGGCTCGATGGCCGGCCCTGGCATGCACTCGATGGGCCCGGAGTGGGTGGACGATGTCCTGTTGGCCGGGCCGGACGCCGACGTCTGCCTCGATCTCGGCGCCCCGATCACGCGCGCGGAGCTGCGCGGCCTCGTCTCTCAATGCCAGGTCGAGCTCGAAGCGAGCGGAGTAGCCCGGGGTGGCGCGGTCGCATTGCGGCTGCCGCCCTCACTGGTGTTCGTGACCAACCTGTTAGCGAGCTGGCGTATCGGCGCGCAGACCACGCTGTTGGACTACCGGCTGACCCAATACGAGATCGACCGCGCGCTCGAACGCGTCGGCGCGCAGGTGGTGGTGGAGGCCAAGAGCATGCCCGCC
>JBLNGJ010000692.1:0-15679 GCA_050264675.1 Micromonosporaceae bacterium | reverse complement strand
GTAGCGGCTCATTGCCGCGTAGCCGACCACGAACAGCCCCAGTGCGATCGCCAGCAGCGGGAACGACAGCGGAACCCCTATGCTGCCCGTGACGGCGTACGTGGCGATGACGCCACCCGCCAGCACAGTCATCGGTGCCGAGGCGGAGATGGTGAAGAATAGAAGGTGGACCGCGTTGAGCCGGCCCCTCCTCAGTCCACTCTGGTGGGTCTGACTTGCCATAAGTATCTATGCTCCTCTACGGGCCGACGGACACAGGCGATCGTAGTGATGCCCGGTGGTGGTCTCAAGGGTGGAATTCGCCACCTCCTTCGGCGTGCCTTTGCTGATCGGCCGTTCAGTGGGCAACAGCGTCCACAGTAGAGGTACGTACGGCACTAACAGGGCAATCGTCGCTGCGTGGGCGGTAATGCTGCGTGGCACGTGTTGAACCGTCGGTGTTCATCCGCTAACGTTCGGCGCGGACGATATCGCTACCACGAGACGTCGTGAATCGCGGTGGACACTTTCGGGTCTGCCGCACCAGCCGAGGAAGATTATGCGCGCGCTGCCCCTTGCGGACGAATTTTTCCTGGTCGGCTTCGACGAGTACACGGGGAAACCCATGGTCAACAGCGAGGTACTCGATACCGGCCTCGCTGGGGCGGTGCTCGGCGAGTTGCTGCTCGCCGGCCGGCTCGTCGTGGATGAGAACAATGCGGTAACGGCGCGGGATCAGCGCCCCTACGGCGAGCGGGTCACCGACGCCGCGCTCGCCGAGGTGCTCAAGCAGTCCGACCCCCATCCCGTCCGGGCCTGGGTGGAGTACCTGCGCGAACACGTGCGGAACATGGTGGCTCCGCGGCTCATCTCGATCGGAATGATACAAAAGGTGCAGAGTCGCACTATGCTCCGGCAGACCGTCCGGTACCCGGCGACCGACCCGCTCAAGGCGGCCAGCCCCCGGGTTCGGCTGCGCTACGTCGTCGACCACCCGGACCAGCTCGACGCCCAGACCGCGGTGCTCGGCGGCCTGGTCCGGGCAACCGGGCTTGAGCACGTGCTCGGGGCGGGCACGTCCAAGGAGGCGCGGGACAGCCTAGGACGCATGGTGGAGCTGCTCCCGGCCGAGCTGCGGGCTCTCTGCGGCGGTGTGGACACGGCGGTCGCCGCGGTCGCGCTGACGGTGCGCCGCTGACGGGTGCGTTGTCGGTGCGCTGCTCGTGGCTCAGCTGATATAGGTCGCCCACGCGGCCGGCTCGGTCCACCAGGCGCGGCGGTGGGTGAGCCGAGCCGCCACCCCGTCGTCGAGCAACGGCAGCGCGCCGTCGCGAGGATGCACCGACACGGCCCGTCCGCGGGCGCGGCGCACCTCGTACTCCACCGATGCCGTCCGGCCCCGCCGCGGCCGCGCCGCGGCCAGCGCGACCGCCACCGCGACCAGGCCGTCGTCGGCCTGGGCCCCGGTGATGAGTGGCAGGCCGCCGAGCTCGACCGGCCCGGCGTTGGCCACGGCGCAGGCGAGCAGCGGTTCGGTGCCGTCGGTGAGCACGGCATCATCCACCGTGACCTCACCACGCCAGGGGGCGATCCGGCCCTCGCCGTCGGCTCCGCCGAGCAGGGCCGCGTGCAGGGTCACCGAACCGGCGTCGGTGCGCAGGAGGTCGAGCCGGCGGGTCCGTCCGCCCAGCACCGCGGCGGCGACCGCGGCCGGATCGCGGGGCAGGTCCAGCCGGGCGACCAGCTCCGGCACGGCCGGGGCGAGCGGCAACACGGCCAACGGCGGCAGGTCGAGCAGCGTACGCCCGGGCGGCAGGTGTGCCGGACGGCGCGAGGGCGGCGGCGCGTACCACCGCAGCATCCGGCGCACGACGGCGCGCACCTCACCGTCGGTGGCCGCCGCCACGACGAGCCTCGCCTCACCCTCCGTGACCGTCTTGACCGCCATGTCGATCTCGGCATCGTTCTCGGCGACGACCTGCTCGACCCGGGCACCGCCGGCCCTTAGCGCGTCGGCGCAGGCCAGCACGGGCACGCGCGGCGTGGCCGGCCGGCCACTGGGCTCGCCACAACCGTCATCGGTCGAGCCGGCACCCTCCGGCGCGTCGCCGAGGGCGAGCACGAGCACCTCCGGCACGAGTGCGCCTCCCTCACGATCCGCTGTCGCTTGTTAGCCTGACATCCCGGGGCGCAGTGCCGACAAGCACCCATGTGCCGACCAGCACTCGTGCCGGCGGGCGCCCACGGGCCGGGAGGCGACGGCGATGCCAGCGATCGTGCTGATCGGCGCCCAGTGGGGCGACGAGGGCAAGGGCAAGGTGACCGACCTGCTCGGCGAGCGGGTCGACTACGTCGTGCGCTACCAGGGCGGCAACAACGCCGGCCACACTGTGATCTTGCCGGACGGCCGGAAGTTCGCCCTGCACCTGATGCCCTCGGGTGTGCTCACGCCCGGCTGCGTGCCGGTGATCGGCAACGGCGTGGTGATCGACCCCAAGGTGCTCATCGACGAGATCGACGGGCTGACTGAGCGCGGTGTCTCCTGTGCCCGGCTGCTCGTCTCGGCCGACGCGCACCTGATCATGCCGCACCACCGGGCGCTGGACCGGGTGGTCGAGCGCTATCTGGGCCCGGCCCGGATCGGCACCACCGGGCGGGGCATCGGCCCGGCCTACGGCGACAAGGTCGCCCGGGTCGGCATCCGCGTGCAGGACCTGTTCGACCCGGGCATCCTGCGCCAGAAGCTCGACCTGGTGCTGCGGGAGAAGAACCAGATCCTGTTCAAGGTCTACAACCGCAAGGCGATCGACGTGGACGCCGTGGTCGAGGAGTACCTGGGGTACGCCGAGCGCCTGCGCCCCTATGTCGCCGACACCCGCCAGGAGCTGGCGCGGGCGCTCGAGCGCGGCGCGACCGTGCTGCTCGAGGGTGCTCAGGCGACCCTGCTCGACGTGGACCACGGCACCTATCCGTTCGTCACCTCGTCCAACCCGACCGCGGGTGGCGCCTGCGTGGGCTCGGGCATCCCGCCCACCCGGATCACCCAGGTCATCGGCGTGATCAAGGCGTACACGACCCGGGTCGGGGCCGGCCCGTTCCCCACCGAGCTCACCGACGACTACGGCCAGCACCTGCGCAAGATCGGCATGGAGTACGGCACCACCACCGGCCGGGAGCGGCGCTGCGGCTGGTTCGACGCGGTGGTGGCCCGGTACGCGGTGCGGGTCAACGGCATCACCGACCTGGTGGTGACCAAGCTCGACGTGCTCTCCGGGCTGGACAAGGTGCCCATCTGCGTCGCGTACGAGGTCGACGGCGTACGGGTGGACGACATGCCGATGACCCAGACCGCGTTCCACCACGCTGTGCCGATCTTCGAAGTGCACGACGGGTGGTGGGAGGACATCTCCAAGTGCCGGCACGTCGAGGAGCTGCCGGAGAACGCCCGCTCGTACGTGCAGCGCCTGGAGGAGCTCGCCGGCGCCCGGATCAGCGTGGTCGGCGTCGGCCCCGGGCGGGAGGAGAACGTCCTCCTCCACCCGCTGCTGCGCTGACCCTTTCTTGGCCGATCATGAACTTAACCTCCTTGTCGACGGCGATTCGCGTCCGTCAGCACATGATCATCGCGATCTTGATGCGGCGGTTATCCACACCGTTGAAGAAGGGCTCCCACGCGCTGGCCCGTGGCCGGCAGCATGGGCCGACGTGGAGCTCTACTACCAGCTGCGCATGCTCGCCGCCCGCCAGCACGGTGTGGTCACCGCGACCCAGTGCCGGGCGCTAGGAGCCAGCCCGCGCCAGGTCGCGCTGTGGTGCCGGGACAAGCGCTGGCTTCGGATCAGCCGCGGCGTCTACTTGGTTGACGCGGATCTGCACGCCGAGGTACCCCGGCGGGCGCTGATCCGGGCGGCGACGTTCTCGGCCGGACCCCAGGCGGTCGCCGTGCTCGCGACCGCGGCTGAGCTGCATGGTCTCGCCGGACTGCGCCCAGAGAAGGGCGTACACGTGAGCCTTCCGGGCGTCGCCGCACGTGCTCGTCGCGTGCTCGAGTCCGGCCTCAGGCCCCACCAGCTGGTGCTGCGTTCGGACGAGGTCACCCTTGTCGACGGCATCGCCGTGACGACACCGGCCCGCACCGTGGCTGACTTGTTACTGCGGGTCGACCGCTACTCGGCCGTGTGCGTACTCGACTCGGGCCTTTACCGTGGCCTGTTCAGCACGGACGACCTGCCCTTGATCGGCGCGATGCTGACCGGGCGCCGGGGCGCGGTCAAGGCGCGACCGTGGCTCGCGGAGGCCGATGGGCGGGCAGAGTCGCCGCTGGAGACCCGCATCCGGCTGCGCTGCGTCGACGGCGGGGTGCCGCCCGACACTCTGCAACATCCGGTACGCGACGGTGCTGGCAACCTCATCGCGGTGGGAGACCTGGCGTGGCTGAAGTGGCGGATCATCGCCGAGGGCGACGGGGTCGACGCGCACGAGAATCCGGTGGCGGTGTTCCGGGACCGAACCCGCCAGAACGATCTGGTGACCGCCGGCTACACGACGCTGCGGTTTACCTGGCCGGACACGATGCATCCGTCGTACATCCCACAGGTAGTGCGCCGTGCGCACATAGCAGCCGTCAGCCGCCGCCACGGCCCTTCTACCCGCGTCGATCTCCCCTTGGATCGATCATGGGGTGGCCGACCTGACACGCCGCCGACAAGGTAGTTAAGTTCATGATCGGCGCAAGGGGTGGGCGTCGTCGGGCCGCGACTTCCCACGAATGATTGACATGTGTTCACATCGGCGGCCGATCGCGTCCGGGGTTCCGATATCTCGTCTGTGGCGGACGTTTCCCACCACTGAACTCACACCGTCTTCAGCGCGCCGCTCGGCCTCGTCAAGCGTGGATCCAACGCCTACGAACGCGACGGTACGCGAGCTCGTGAGCATGGTCTCATCGCCTCGCTCTTCGGCGGCTGCCCAGTAACAGTAAGCCCCTGAACTACGTAATCTATCTTGCGAAACAGTGATTAGGTCACCTGCACCCTTGCTGAACGGGTAGTCTTCCGGCACCACATACTTACAGACGCTGGCTAGTGGTGCAAACCTCACGTCGACTTCGGCCAAGCGCCCCTGCGTGATGGCATAACAAAGATCCAGGAAGTCACCTTGCATCAGAGTCAGTACATTCATCGCTTCGGGGTCGCCGAGCCGAGCGTTGTACTCGATCAAGCGAATCCCGGCGCCGGTGGCCATAAAGCCTCCGTACAAGACGCCGCGATACGGAACGCCCGTCTCCGTACGCAGCGCCTGGATGACTCGTTCGTTTATGTCACGTGCGGCCTCGAGCTCAGCGGGCTGGAGGAAGGGTAAGGAGCCGTCTGGGCATGAGTAGGAGCCCATGCCACCGGTGTTCGGCCCGGTATCACCCTCGAAGGCGCGTTTGTGGTCTTGAACAACCGGGCAATGAAGTACCGACTCGCCGTCGGTGAAGGTCTGGAGGCTGAACTCTTCGCCGTCGAGGCGCTCCTCCACGACCACGCAATTCGATGCGCTGATGAGCCCGGCTGCGTACTCGAAGGATTCCGAGTGGGAGCATAGATGATCGCCGAACACGCGAACGCCTTTGCCGCCGCTCAGCCCATCGGGCTTGACAGCATATTCTCCGAGCTCGACCAGGTAGTCCATGAGTCCGTGAGTGTCCGTGAACACCCGGTGCACGGGATTGCCGGGAATGCCGTATTTTTCGAGTAGTTCACGCGCCCAGACCTTGCTGGTCTCAATGCGCGCGAGCGCCTTCGTCGGACCGACAGTAGGTATTCCGGCGCTTTCTAGGAAGTCAGTCGCGCCGGCGGCAAGCGGCTCTTCCGGGCCAATAATCGCAAGGTCGAACTTGCGACGACTCAACAAATCCCGCAGGACGTCAAGTTTTTCAAGATCACCTATAACGACCGCAGCACACTTGGCGAGGAGGCCGGCGCTTTTATACTGAGTCAGTGCGGTGATCTCGACTTGTTGAGGACTGGCAAGGCATGCGGCCGCGATCGCGTCCGTTCGTCCATCCTTGCCAAGCAGTAGCACTTGGTGGGTGTCCGCCATGTCATTCCTCCGCCGGTGCTTGCAACCCGATCCAGGTCAGGGTAGCGGCAAGTCCTCAAGCGGCCGCGTAGGCTCCGCGTGACGGCCGGTGAGATGTTGAGCCGCGAGGCAACTACCCACATCGTGCCTGAACGCGCTGACCTGATCGTCGCTGGGTGGACCCGCACCGGTTCAGGACCGCGACGGAGTGGATGCACGCAACAGTCCGAGTTTGGCCGCGGCCGCCACAAGTGGGCCAGCCGATCGGCTAACTGATGCTGGGCCAGGGCCCGGCCGGGTCCAACTCGGCGAGTACGCGCAGCAGATCGGCGGGTTCGAGTCGCTCCAGCCGGTCGGTGAGCTCGGCGGCCGCGAACCAGCCGTGGCCGTGCAGGTTGGACCGCTCGTCGGGCTGCAGGCCGGCCCGGGTCAGCGCCGGCCGATGGGTCGGGAACCGGGCCAGGTAGAACGGCTCGTCGCCGACGTAGCGCCGGCCGTTCCAGATCACGTCACGTGGCACCAGCACGGCTCGGTCGACGATTGCGTCGGGGTCCAGGCCGGTCTCCTCGACCAGCTCGCGCCGGGCAGCGGCGAGCGGTGTCTCACCGGGCTCGATCCCGCCCCCGGGCGGCTCCCAGAGCAAGGAACCGTCGTACGGGTCGCGCCAGCGCAACAGCAGCACCCGCGCATCCGCGTCCAGGCAGGCGATGCGGACGCAGGGCCTCATTGGAGCCATCTCCACGCTGGGCAGGCTAGCCTTGCCGGCCCGGGCGGAACCAGTTGTGGCGCCCGGGCAACCCGGCGCGGTGCTGGCTCCGTTGTGAAGGATGCAGGCGAAGAGGAGGTCGCATGGTCAGCGATGCGTCGGCCTACCGGGATTTCGTCAGTGCCCGGCTCGACGGCTTGCGCCGCACCGCGTACCTGCTCTGCGGTGACTGGCACACCGCCGACGATCTGGTCTCGACCGCGCTGGTGAAGCTGCTGCGGCACTGGCGGCGGGTCTCGGCGATGGAGCAGCCTGACGCCTACGTGCGGCGGATGCTGTTGCGGGCCTGGCTGGACGAGCGTCGCCGGCCGTGGCGTCGCGAGCACGCCACCGCGGTCCTGCCGCCAGCGCGAACGTCCATAGTGGATCCAACCGAGCGGCTCGCCGTCCTCGCCCTGCTGGCCGAGCTGCCACCGCGCCGCCGGGCGGTGCTGGTGCTGCGGTACTTCTGCGACCTTTCGGTGGAGGAGACCGCGCGGACGCTCGGCTGCACGACCGGCACCGTCAAGAGCCAGACCGCTCGAGCCCTGCAGGCCCTTCGGGCCCGGCTCGTCGGCGTGCCCGGCCCGGAGAAGGAGGCATGATGCACGAGCTCACCGACGCTATGCGTACCGCGGCCGCCGCGCCGCCGCCAACCAGCATCGACCTGGACCGGCTCATCGCCGGTGAGCAGCGAGCCGGGCGGCGCCGCCGGGCCGCGGCCATGGCCGCCGCCGCGCTCGCCATGTTCGCCGTCGCCGCCGTGGTCGCTGCCGGCCCCCGGCTGGGCGGCCACAACCCGGTCGGCGGGCCCGGTCCGTCGGCGACCGTCCCGGGTGACGGCAAGCCGGTGATGACCCCACCCGCGCTCACGCCCGACCAACGGCTGCGGGCCGAGCAGCTGACCGCCGTGCTGACCCAGGCCGTCGGGTCGGTCCTGAGCGGGCACAGCGGCTGGGCGTCCTCGGTGTTCGCGTTCACCTGGGAGCCCGCGACGGGCTGGACCGGCGCCGGCGTTGCGCTGCCCGGGTACACCGGCACCGGCCTGCTGACCGGACCCGGCGCTCACGACACCAAGCTCGCCGTGCTGGTGCGGCTTGCGCCCATGCCGACGGACACCACGTGCGTCAAGGACGCTGAGCCGGACGTCGAGTGCACGGTGCAGACCGAGGCGGACGGCAGCCAGATCTGGCGCGCCGAGAGCTACGGCGGCGGCCAGCACGTCCGCTGGGCGGAGGTCTACCGCCCCGACGGTGTGCACGTGCTCGTCAGCGAGACCGCAGTCGGCGGGGGGCCGATCTGCCTCACGCTTGACGATCTCGTCGCCCTGGCGCACACGCCGCAGCTGTCTGTCACCGGCTGAACTTCGTCGGCCGGGGGCTTTCTCGGCGAAGCCAACCCGAGGCCAGAGCCGGAGTTGTAGATTCCACTCAGCGCTGCCGGATGATCCTGGTTTAGTGCTATTCAGGCGACACGCGAAGTCGGTAGGCCTTGCCGACGGTATGTCACCGGTGTGCGCCGGACGGGGGAAGTGCCGGTGGAATCGAATCAGGCGACTGCGACGCGCGGTCGGGGGGCGTGGTACGGCGAGCCCGTACCGGCCGTGGCCGAGGCCTTCGGCGTACAGCTCGAGCGGGGCCTCAGCGCGGTGGAGGCGGCCGACCGGCTCGCGTCGCACGGCGCCAACCGGCTCGCCAGCGTCCGCCGGGAGTCGCCGTTGGCCGCGTTCGTGCGGCAGTACCGCGACTTCATGCAGGTCGTGCTGCTCGCCGCGGCCGCGGTCAACCTGGTGGTGACCGGCGACAGCGGCACGTCCCTGGTGCTGGCCGGCCTCACCGTGTTCAACGCCGTGATCGGCTTGCGGCAGGAGGCTAAAGCCGAGCAGAGCGTCCGGGCGCTGGCGCAGATGCTGAAGACGGTCACCCGGGTGCGTCGCGACGGTCAGGCGCTGGAGGTCGATGCCGAGGCGGTGGTGCCGGGCGACGTCGTCCTCGTCGAGGCCGGTAACCGGGTGCCGGCGGACGGGCGGCTGTGCGTCGCGGCGACGCTGGAGATCGAGGAGGCCGCACTCACCGGTGAGAGCCTGCCGGTGGCCAAGTCGGTCGAACCGGTCCCCGGTGCCGACGTGCCCCTGGGCGACCAGGCCTGCATGGCGTACATGAACACATCGGTCACCCGTGGCCGCGGCGAGCTCATCGTCACCGCCACCGGGATGCAGACCGAGATCGGCCACATCGCGCACCTGTTGGCCGGGACGGATTCCGGCAAGACGCCGTTGCAGAAACAGCTCGACAGCCTCTCAAAGATCATCGCGACGATCGCGACCGTGGCCCTGGTGCTCGTCGTGCTGATCGGGCTGGCCCGGGGCGAGTCGTTCGACACGCTCTTCATCACCGGGGTGGCGCTGGCCGTGGCGGCCATCCCGACCGGGCTTCCGGCCGTGGTCACCGCGCTGCTCTCGCTCGGCACGCGGGAGATCGCCCACCGCAACGCGATCGTCAAGCGCCTGCCGGCGGTCGAGACGCTCGGCTCAACGTCCGCGATCTGCTCGGACAAGACCGGCACGCTGACGCTGAACAAGATGACCGCCCGGCAGATGGCCATTCCCGGGCAGCACCGCTTCGTCGTCACCGGCGAGGGCTACCGCACCGACGGCGAGATCAAGCACGTCGGTGGCACACCGGTCGACCTCGACCCGTACCTGCTGCCGATGATCCTCTGCGCGGACGCGGTGCTCGACGGGGAGAACCTCATCGGCGACCCCACCGAGGGCGCGCTCATCGTGCTGGCGGCCAAGGGTGGGCTGGACATCGAGGAGACGCGGCACAGCTATCCACGCATCGCCGAGGTGCCGTTCGACTCCGACTACAAGTTCATGGCCACGTTCCACGCCATGACCGATGAGCACGGTCGGCCGGTGGTCCGCTGCTATGTCAAGGGCGCCCCCGATGTGCTGATCGCCCGCGGTGGTTCGTTCCGGGACCCGGATGGCACCATCCACCCGATCACCGATGCCAACCGTGGGCTGGCGGTGACCGCCAACGACCGCATCGCCGAGGCCGGCGAGCGGGTCATGGTGGTCGCCCAGCGCGACCTTGACCCGGCCACCTTCGACCCGCACAGCAACCTCATCGAGCAGGTGCGCGAGCTGACCCTGCTGGCCATGGTGGGCATCGTCGACCCGCCCCGGTCGGAAGCGAGGACGGCGATCGCCCAGTGCCGGGCGGCCGGCATCCGGGTGCGGATGATCACCGGCGACCACGCCACCACCGCGGCGGCGATCGCCGCCGAGCTCGGCATCGAGGGCCGGGCCATCACCGGCAACACGTTCGCGGCCATGACCGACGACGAGCTGCGCGACCAACTGCCGCAGATCGGGGTGATCGCCCGGGTGGCGCCCGAAGACAAGCTGCGGTTGGTCCGGTTGCTCAAGCAGGACGGCAACGTGGTCGCGATGACCGGCGACGGCGTCAACGACGCGCCTGCCCTCAAGGCGGCCGACATCGGCGTGGCGATGGGGATCACCGGCACCGAGGTCTCCAAGGAGGCCGCGGTCATGATCCTGACCGACGACAACTTCGCCACCATCGTCGGTGCCGTCGAGTATGGACGGTCTCTCTACACCAACCTGCTCAAGTACCTGCGGTTCCAGATGTCCACACTGGTCGCCTACATCGCCATCTTCCTCGGGGCCGGGCTGCTCAACATCGCCGCCGGCACGCCGCTGAACCCGTTGCAGATCCTGTGGCTCAACATGGTCGTCGACGTGCCGATCGCCATCGCGCTCGGGTTCGACCAGCCCGCCGGCGGCCTGATGGCGCGGCCGCCCCGGCCGGTCGGTGCACCGGTGCTCTCCGCCGCCGACTGGGTGCGGCTGTGCGTGCAGGGCGCGGTGATGACGGTCGGTTCGCTCGTGGCCTACCGGATCGGCGATGCGCAGGGCGGTGCGCCGATGGCCGCGACCACCCTGCTGACCACGCTCTCGCTGTTCCACCTCGCGGCCGGACTGCTCTCCCGCGACCAGCGCAACACCATCTTTGACCGGGCGGCCATCCCCGGCGCGGCGCAGCTGCGCCGGTACGGGCTCTCGCTGCTCGCCATCATCGCGATCACCACGATCGACCTGCTCGAACGGATCTTCGGCACGGTCGAGCTCAACGCGTCACTGTGGGCGGTCAGCGCGGGGCTGGCGGCGAGCCTCGTGGTCGTCGAGGAACTGATCAAGCTTGTGATCCGGTGGCGGGAACGCCGCAGCGTGGTGGCCCGGTCCACGTTCACCGTCCCACCGTCGCGACCACGCCCGGCCTAGAGGAGGAACCAGACATGGCGCTCAACCTTCGTCACCGCAGCTTCCTGAAGGAGCTCGACTTCACTCCGGCGGAGCTGCGATACCTGCTCAAGCTGTCGGCCGATCTCAAGGCGGCCAAGTACGGCGGTTACGAACGGCCCCGGCTCGGCGGCAAGGAGATCGCGCTGATCTTCGAGAAGACCTCGACCCGTACCCGCACCGCATTCGAGACGGCCGCGCACGACCAGGGCGCGCAGGTGACCTACCTGGAGCCGACCGGCAGCCAGATCGGCCACAAGGAGTCCATGAAGGACACTGCCCGGGTGCTGGGTCGCACGTTCGACGGCATCGAGTACCGGGGCTCGGCTCAGGAGCGGGTCGAGACCCTGGCCGCGTACGCCGGGGTCCCGGTCTGGAACGGCCTGACCGATGAGTTCCACCCGACCCAGATCCTGGCCGACGTGCTCACCATGCAAGAGCACGTGGACAAGCCGCTGACCCAGATCTCCTTCTGCTATCTGGGTGACGCCCGCAACAACATGGGCAACTCGCTGATGGTCGGCGGGTGCAAGTTCGGCATGGACGTGCGCCTGTGCGGCCCGGACCACCTGTGGCCGGCCGAAGATCTGGTCAAGACCTGCCACGAGATCGCGGCCGAGACCGGGGCCCGGTTGACCCTGACCGCCGACGTGGACGCCGGCGTGCACGGCGTGGACTACCTCTACACCGACGTCTGGGTCTCCATGGGGGAGGACCCGGGCGTGTGGGACGAGCGGATCCAGCTGCTGCGCCCCTACCAGGTCAACACCGACGTGCTGCGGCGCACCGGGAACCCGCACGTGCGGTTCATGCACTGCCTGCCGGCCTTCCACAACCGGGACACGACCGTGGGCGAGGAGATCTACCAGCGCTACGGCCTGGACGGGCTCGAGGTCACCGACGAGGTCTTCGAGTCGCCGCACTCCATCGTCTTCGACCAGGCCGAGAACCGCCTGCACACCATCAAGGCCGTGCTCGTGGCCACCCTCGGCGAATGATCGGAGCCGGGCATGCGGATCGTGGTGGCGCTCGGTGGGAATGCGCTATTGAGACGGGGCGAGCCGATGACCGCCGAGGCGCAGCGGGACAACGTGCGCCACGCCGCGCCGATGCTCGCCTCGGTGGCCCAGCGGCACCAGCTCGTGCTGACGCACGGCAACGGCCCCCAGGTGGGCCTGCTCGCGCTACAGGGCGCCGCGTACACCGGCGCCGAGCCGTTCCCACTGGACGTGCTGGGGGCACAGACCGAAGGCATGATCGGTTACGTCATCGAGCAGGAGCTGGGCAACGTGCTGCCGATGGAGGTGCCGCTCGCCACCGTCCTGACGATGATTGAGGTCGACCCGGGCGACCCGGCCTTCGCCAACCCCAGCAAGCCGGTCGGCCCGGTCTATGACCGCAGCCAGGCCGACCAGCTGGCGGTGGAGAAGGGCTGGGCCGTCAAGCCCGACGGAGCGTATTGGCGGCGCGTGGTCGCCTCACCCGAGCCGCGGCGCATCTTCGAGATCAGGCCCATCCGGTGGCTCATCGACCGCAATGTCGTGGTGATCTGCGCTGGCGGCGGTGGTGTGCCGACGATGTACCAACCCAACGGGCACCGCACCCTGGTCGGGGTCGAGGCCGTGATCGACAAGGATCTCGCCGGCGAACTGCTCGCCCGTGAGGTCGAGGCCGACCTCTACGTCATGGCCACCGATGTCGACGGCGTCTACCGCGACTGGGGGACGGCGGGCCAGCAGCCGATCACCCAGGCCACGCCGGACGAGTTGCGGGACGCGTCATTCGCCGCGGGCTCGATGGGACCAAAGGTCAACGCGGCCATCCGGTTCGTCGAGCGGACCGGCAACCGGGCGGCGATCGGCAGCCTGGAGCAGATCGAGGCGATCGTTGACGGGAACGCGGGCACCCAGGTGGTCGCGGCCAACGGCTAACTCACGGGGGAATCATGCACGAGTACGGAGTTCATTCCGAGGTCGGCACGCTGCGCAAGGTTCTGGTGCACCGGCCCGACCTGAGCCTTCGTCGGCTCACGCCGTCCAACCACGACGATCTTCTCTTCGACGACGTCCTGTGGGTGGAGCGGGCCCAGCGCGAACATGACCAGTTCGTGGCCCGCCTGCGGGAGCGCGGTGTCGAGGTCTACTACGTCCATGAGCTGCTCGCCGACGCGTTGGCCGCGAGCGACGACGCCCGCCAGCGGCTCATCGAGCTCAGTGCGTCCGAGTACACGGTGGGTCTATCCCTTGTGGATGAGATCCGCGAGGTGCTCTGGGCGCTCAAGCCGGAGGATCTGGCCACGCACCTCATCGGCGGGCTCACCGTCGCCGAAGCCGGCGTCGACGTGGACCGGTACGGCGCGTCCTCGCTCATCGCGGCCGCCCTCGATGACCCGAGCACGTTCGTGCTGTTGCCGTTGCCCAACACGCTGTTCACCCGCGACTCGTCCTGCTGGATCTTCAGCGGCGTCTCGATCAACCCGATGTACTGGCCGGCGCGCCGGTTGGAGGCCTACAACGTAGCGGCCATCTACCGGGCCCATCCGATGTTCACCGACGCGGCGTTCGACTACTGGTATCCGCCCCTCGGCGACGATGGGCGCTTCCACATCGCCGATTTCGGGCGGTCGTCGCTGGAGGGCGGCGATGTCCAGCCGATCGGCAACGGCACCGTGCTCGTCGGGATGAGCGAGCGAACCCAGGCCCGGATGATCGAACAGGTCGCCCGCGCGCTCTTCGAGCGTGGCGCCGCCGACCGGGTCATCGTGGTCGTGATGACCAAGGACCGGGCCCATATGCACCTCGACACGGTCTTCACGATGCTCGATCGGGACGCGGTCACCCTGTACCCGAAGGTGATCGACCAGGTGCGAGCGATCAGCCTGCGGCCGGGGCCGGCCCATGGGCGGTTCCACGTCACGGTCGAGCGGGACCTGCTATCAGCGGTGGCCGATGCGATGGGCGTGCCCCGCCTGCGCGTCGTCGCGACCGGTGGCGACGAGTACCAGCAGGAGCGCGAGCAGTGGGACGACGGCAACAACGTCGTGGCGCTCGCCCCCGGCGTGGTGGTCGCCTACGAGCGCAACACCCACACCAACGCCCGCATGCGTGCGGCCGGCATCGAGGTCATCACGATCGAGGGCTTCGAGTTGGGCAAGGGGCGCGGTGGCGGGCACTGCATGACCTGCCCGCTCCTGCGCGACCCCCTCTGAGGCGTGGTCGCCGTGGAGGATGTGCGGAGCTCGATCGCGATCATCATCGCGATGTTGGCGATCGTCGCTCTGATCGCGTTCGCCCGCGGGGCGGCGCACCATCGCGGCCAGCAGGTCGGCGCGGTCGGGTCGAGCATCGCCGGCCCAGCGGACTCCCTTGCCGACCATGCCGATGGGTGACTCGGCCGCGATCGGCGTCCGACCCGACACCGTCGCCCCGCCGAGTCGGCCGGTCCGGCCGCCGAGCCTGCTCGACGCGCTGCTTCCGGTGATCGTCCTGATCGGGCTGCTCGCGTTGACCATTGCCGTCTTCGGCGTGGACGCGACCGACGGGCCGCTGCAGGTGGCCCTGCTGCTGGGCGCCGCCTTCGCCAGCCTGATGGCGTTCAAGAACGGGCACAGCGTCGCGGCCGTGGCCGACGCCGCGGTCGGCGGCGTCAGCACGGCCATGGGGGCCATCTTCATCCTGCTCGCCGTGGGCTCGCTGATCGGCACCTGGAACATGGCCGGGACGATCCCGACCGTCGTCGACTACGGCATCCGGCTGATGGTGCCGGCCTGGTTCTTCTTCACCACCGCACTGATCTGTGCCGTGGTCGGTATGGTCACCGGCAGCTCGTGGACCACCGCCGGCACGCTCGGTGTCGCGTTCGTCGGCATGGCCACGGTGATGGACCTCTCCACCGCGGCCGCCGCCGGCGCCGTGATCTGCGGGGCGTACTTCGGCGACAAGATGACCCCGCTGTCGGAGACGACGATCCTGGTTCCGCGCCTGGTCGGTCGTGACCTCACGGTCGGCACGCACGTGCGAAACATGGCCTGGACCGCCGGTCCGGCCCTCGCGGTGAGCCTGGTCATCTTCCTCTTTATCGGCCACAACGCCAAGCCGACCGGGGACGTCGACACCGCGGCGGCCGAGCAGGCGCTGGAACAGTCCTTCCATGTCTCGTTGATCTGCCTGCTTCCGCTCTTCCTCCTGGTGGTGCTGGCGGCCAGGCGGGTGCCACCGTTTCTGGCCATCCTCGGCTCGGCGCTCTTCGCCGGCGTGCTCGGGTGCCTGATCCAACCGGATGCGGTCGAGGCGTTCGTGAACGAGCCCGGGCAGGGCGGCTTCGCCACCGGCGTCGAGGCCGTCGTCGGCGCGATGGCGACCGGCTTCGTGAGCCACTCCGGGGCGGAAGCGGTCGACCAGCTGTTCTCCCGGGGCGGCATGGCCAGCATGCTCACCACGGTGTGGCTCATCCTCGGCGCGCTCTCCTTCGCCGCCGTGATGGAGCACGCGGGCTTCCTCGGCCGGCTGCTCGCGCCCGTCGTGGCGCGCACCCGCCGGCGCGGCTCGCTGATCCTGGCCGTC
>JBLNGJ010000691.1:0-4318 GCA_050264675.1 Micromonosporaceae bacterium | reverse complement strand
TGGCCGGGGAGGCGACGATCGTGGTGTACGCCATCGCGCCGCGCTCCTCGAGCGTGCCCTTGACCGACGCGATCGTGGACGCCTTCTGTCCAATCGCGACATAGATGCAGCGGACCTGGCGGGTCGGGTCGCCCGACTCCCAGTTCGCGCGCTGGTTGAGGATCGTGTCGATCGCGACCGTGGTCTTGCCGGTCTTGCGGTCGCCGATGATGAGCTGGCGCTGGCCCCGGCCGATCGCGGTCATCGCGTCAATCGCCTTGATGCCGGTCTGCAACGCCTCGCGCACCGGCTGGCGGTTCATCACGTTGGGCGCCTGCAGCTCCAGCTCCCGCACGCCCTCGGACTCGATGTCACCGAGCCCGTCGAGCGGGTGACCCAACGGGTCGACCACCCGGCCGAGGAAGGCATCGCCCACGGGCACCGAGAGCACCCGGTTGGTGCGGCGAACCTGCTGGCCCTCCTCGACGCCCTTGAACTCACCGAGGATCACCACGCCGATCTCGCGCACGTCGAGGTTGAGCGCGACACCGAGGGTCCCATCGGCGAACTCGAGCAGCTCGTTCGCCATCGTCGAGGGCAGCCCCTCGACCCGGGCGATGCCATCGCCCGCCTCGGTGACGACGCCGACCTCTTCGCGGGACGTCTGGGGGGTATACGACGAGACATAGCGCTCCAGGGCGCTGCGGATCTCGTCCGATGAGATGGTCAGCTCGGCCATCCTCTTCTTCCTTCGGTCTCGGCGGGTCTTGGTCTCGGCGTCTTCGGTCTCGGCGGTCTTCGGTCTCGGCAGTCGGGTATCGCGTTATCGGCGGCCGCTCAACGCGGCCCGGGTCTCCAGCAGCCGGCGCAGCACGGTGCCGTCGTAAAGGTCGTGGCCCACCTGGACCCGCAGGCCGCCGAGCAGATCGGGGTCCACAGTGACCTTGAGTGCGACCGGGCGGCCGTACTTCTCGGCGAGCACCTGACCCAACCGGCTCTCCTGCTCGTCGGTGAGCGGCGCGGCCGCGCTGACGTAGGCGACCTGGCGGCCGCGTCGCTGTGCGGCCAGCTCCACCAGGCGGGTCAGCGAGGCGGCGAAACCGCGCCCGCCGAAGCCGTGCAGTGCCACCTCGGCCAGGCGGAGCGTGACCGGCCGGGCTCGGCCGTCCAGCAGCAAGTGCACCAGCTCGGCCCGGCGCGCCGGCGGGGAGCTCGAGTCGCCCAGGGTCGCCGCGAGCACCGGATCGCCGTCCACGATCTGGCCGAAGCGGAACAGCTCGTCCTCGACCTCACCCAGCTCCTCGCCCAACTCGGCGCTGGCCAGCAGCGCCTCGACACCGAGGCGCTCGGTGGCGTCGAGCAGGTCGGCGCCGGACGACCAGCGCCCGCTGGCGAGCACGCCGAGCAGGGTCGCGGTGTCCTCGGTGACCTTGCCCTCCAGCAGCGAGCGCAGCAGACCCGCCCGATCCTCGCCGGGCCGGGACGGGTCCGAGAGCGCCCGGCGCAGCCGTGGCTCGCGGGCGAGCACGCCGGCCACCGTGAGGACCTCGTCGCCCACCCCGGCCAACGGCACCGGGCGCTCGCCGCGGACCAGCGACTCCAACCGGGCCAGCGCCGCGGCGTACGACTCGCGGCTTGACGACTCGCGGCCGGACGGCTCCATCACGTGCCACCGGTCGGGGTCGGTGCCGCGGAGAGTTCGCGGAGGAAGCGCTCGACCGTGCCGGTGCGGCGGGCCTCGTCGGCCAGCGACTCACCGACGATGCGCCCGGCGAGGTCGACCGCGAGGGTGCCGATCTCGGCCCGCAGTTCCCGCACGATCGTCTGCCGCTCGGCGGCGAGCTGCTCCTGACCGACGGCGAGGATGCGTTCGCGCTCCTCGGCCGCCCGGGCCAGCACGTCCTGCCGGATGCTCTCGGCGTCGACGCGGGCCTCCTCCCGGATGCTCGCGGCCTCGGCCCGCGCCTCGGCCAGCTGCTGGCGGTACTGGTCGAGCAGCGCGTCCGCCTCGGCCTGGCGCTCCTCGGCCCGCTTGAGGCCGCCCTCGATCGCGTCCACCCGGGCCCGGAACGTCTCCTCCATGCGCGGGAAGACGTAGCGCATCAGCACCAGGCACAGCAGGCCGAACGCGACGAAGCCCACCACCACCTCCTGCCAGATCGGCACGATCGGGTTGGGCTCCTCCTGCGCCAGCAGGGTTACGGCGAGACCGTCCATGGCACCTCCCGTGGGCTGACGGCGCGATTAGTTGAAGACGAAGCCGAACGCGATGCCGAACAGGGCCAGCGCCTCGACCACGGCGAAGCCGAGGAACATGTAGACCCGGGTCAACCCGGCCGACTCCGGCTGCCGCGCGGTGGCCTGGATGTAGGCGGCGAAGATGATGCCTACGCCGATGCCGGGACCGATGGCCGCGAGGCCGTAGCCGATCGCGCTGAGACTGCCATGGACGCCCGCGGGTTCGGCGGCGAGGATGGCTGTTTGCAACACGTTATTCCTCCTGGATTGTCCGCGCGGCGGTGGCGCGGTGGGTACGGGTCGCTGCTTCCGGGTCGGTTGCTTTCATACGACTGTCTCAAGTAGACGACGCTCGGGCGGACTCAGTGCTCATCGGCGAGCGCGCCGGACACGTAGCTCGCGGTCAACAAGGCGAAGACATAGGCCTGCAGGGCGGCGACCATGATCTCGAAGAATGTCAGCCCGATCGCCATCGCCCAGGACAGCACCGAGATCGACCGGATGACCGGACTCTGCGCGCCGAGCAACACAAAGCCGCCGAGGGTGAAGACGAGCAGGATCACGTGTCCGGCGAACATGTTGGCGAAGAGACGGACGGCCAGCGTGAACGGGCGCAGGATGAACGTCGAGAAGAACTCGATCGGCACCAGCAGGACGTACATCGGCCACGGCACACCGGGCAGGAAGAGGTTCATCCTGAGGTAGTTCCAGAGGCCGTGCTTGCGGATGCCCAGGTAGTTGAAGAGCACGTACGAGATGACCGCGAGCACCGCTGGGAACGCGATGTGCGCGTTCGGCGACACCTGGATCAGCGGAACGATGCTGAACAGGTTGCCGACCAGGATGAAGACGAAGAGCGTGGCCAGGTACGGCCCGAACCGCAGGCCCTCGTGGCCGATGACCTCCCCGGCGACGTTGTCGCGGCCGACCGAGTAGAGCGACTCGGCCATCCACTGGGCCCGGCCCGGCACCAGCCTCGGCCGGCGGTAGGAGAGCAGGAAGAAGATGATGACGACGGCAACCGCGAGCCAGATGAGAAGGGTGAACTTGGTCACCCACGGGTACGCGTTCTGCAGCAGGCTGGGCAGGTAGAAGTCCTCGACGCTGGGCGGCCACCCGGGAACGTCATCCGCGAGCACCTGGCCGGCCACGATGTCTCGGCTCATCCATCCCCCTTCCTGCAGCTGGCTGCCATGTCCATGCGCCCTACCCGCCTATGCGCCCAACCGCTTCACCGTCAGGTAGACCCCGCCGGCCGCGCCGATGACGCAACCGATCGCCGTCGCGATCCCGCCCAGATCGAGCCAGCGGTCGACGAGCCATCCGATGAATCCCCACACCGCGATGCCGCCGATGAGGTATGCCACGGCCGCCCAGCCGGCGTTTGCTCCAGACGCGGCGTCGGAGCGACGGGGGGGCTGCTTACCGGCCATGACGCGCGAACCATATCAGCCGGCCGAACAAGGTCAGCCGCCGACCCCCGCGCGTTCCAAGCGTGGGTGACGAGGGTCTCGACGCCGGGCAATCACGTTACTCCCGCGGCCCGGGTCGTTGTCCAGACCGGCGTGAAACTGAGTGGTTCAAGTCAGGAACGATCAGCCGGGCCGGGGTGGCGGTCGGCCGGGGGGATCTCGACGTACGGGATGCGGGCCCGCCACACCCACACCGACTGCACGATCGTCCATCCCAGCACCGTCACGATGATCGCTACGCCCATGGCGCCCAGGCCAGACCACTCGGACGCGGCGATCACCGCCATGACGATGCCGATGAGTATGAACTTCGCCACATAGGTGCCCAGCCCGACCGGCAGCACCAGGCGCGGATCGACCGAGTCGGCCCAGGCCAGCACCACGCTGGAGATGACGTAGCTGGCCGCGATGAGGCCCACGCCGG
The DNA here is from genome assembly GCA_050264675.1 of Micromonosporaceae bacterium. Classification (GTDB taxonomy): domain Bacteria; phylum Actinomycetota; class Actinomycetes; order Mycobacteriales; family Micromonosporaceae; genus JBLNGJ01. The sequence goes on along the minus strand of JBLNGJ010000691.1, from coordinate 205 downwards.
CGGCCGCTCCGGCGGCCCCGGCACCGCCGGCCAGCAGCCCACCTACGAGCAGCCCGAGCAGCAGCAGCACGGCGGTGGTGACGAGCCCCGCCCGCAGGTGCGGCAGCCGCCGGGTCACCTCCCGCACGCCACCCTCCTCTCGCGGTGTTAGCACGGGCACCGTATTAAAGCCCCGGCGGTAATACGGTGCCCGGGCTTACACCCC